>JABXKB010000092.1 GCA_013375485.1 Promethearchaeota archaeon
TTTGAGGCATATTTTCTAAACAAATCATTAAATTCTCGTTCATTGCATAATCTAGTAATCGAAAGATTGCACGTTTTAATTGGCTTCTATTAAATTCTCTAATGGATGGTAACAAAAAATTAGCGAAACCGGGATGGATTGTCATCATTTTAGCGCCGATATCATTACATAGCTTTACAGATTCTATATATGATTCTATTGAAGCCTCAGAAATACGATTATTATGAGAGGATAAATTAATATCGATAAAAGGCCCATGGACTTGTTTTTCTAAGGAATAAGAATTTACCAGATCAATAAATTTCTGTCGATTTTCATGATTAAATACATCTGGAGGGTCAATTACCAATTCTATTATATTTATTTCAAAATGTTCTGCGAAATTGAGACATTCTTCTGAAGCTTTAAGTTGTAACTCAAAAAGGTTTTTAAATTTACCATTAAGTCCTATTTCGATAATATGTCCCAACGTACTAATTCCTAATTCCATGAATTTCACTTAGTAACTATAATTTTTTTTGCATATTTTTCCACATATGACGAGGATAGTTGGCAAAAAGACTTTCGAATAGTTTTTGAAATCGATCTAGATGTTCCTTAGAAACAATGTTTGGCGTTCCTATTTGTAAAGCTCCCCAATACATCTTGGCAAGCTTTTCTACTAATTCCGCAAATTTAACAGCATGATCTAATGATTTTCCACAAACAATAACTCCATGATTTGCTAATAGAGCAGCATTTTTTATACCTAAAGCATTTAAAGCCACTTCACCAATTTCTATTGTATGAGCTTCTCCAAATTCGGAAACATCGATAGAACCACCTAAAAAGATATACATCTCTTCCATTATAATTGGAATACTTTTTCGTACGATTGAGAGCATGGTTGCAAAAGATGAGTGTGTATGAATTATTGATTGAACTTTCGGTCTTGATTTATAGATTGCAATATGCATTTTTGCTTCAGTTGAAGGCAATTTACCAGCACTTAAAGGAATTCCTTCAAAATTTAAATGTACAATTTCAGCTTTTTTAAGTGTATCATATTGATTAAATGAAGGTGTGATGAATAATTCTTCTTTCTTACCATTTCTCATACTTACATTTCCCTCTCCAGCTTCTACTAATCCTTTTGCAAAAATCTCTTTTGCTCCTCTAACAACTTCCAATCGAAGTTGATCTTCTTTATTTTTTTCCATAATTTAAATAATTAAAATTCGATTAAAAAGATATTTTGAAATTTTAAGTTCATAATTTTTTATTAAATTTCATATAATCTCTATTTACTATTAATTCTTCAAAGTCTTTTTTTTTAAATATCTTATTGTGATATTAAGTTTATATACAATATTTGGCATATCAATTCTATCATCTTTACTTCCTTAAATTATGAGTCGCATTGTTTTACATTGTGATCTGGATTGTTTTTTTGCGGCAGTAGAAATAAGAGATAATCCACAATTAAAAGGTAAACCTGTTATAATAGGAGCCGATCCAAAAGAAGGAAAAGGAAGAGGGGTCATATCAACCTGTAATTATGAAGCCAGAAAGTATGGTTTACACTCTGCTATGCCTATATCTCAAGCATATAGAAGATGTCCTCATGGATTTTATCTAAAACCAAATGGTAATAAATATTTTAAAGTATCCAATGAAGTAATGGATATACTAGAGAAATATAGTGATAATTTCCAGAGAGTTGGAACAGATGAGGCATATCTAGAATTAACAGAAATTACTAAAGATTTTGAGGAAGCGGAAAAAATTACGAAAGAAATTCAAGAGGAAGTTCTTAAAAAGATTGGTATTACAATTTCAATAGGTATTGCTCCAACAAAATCTTTAGCTAAAATTGCCTCTGATGAAAATAAACCTAATGGAATCACCATCGTAAAACCCGAGACAGTCTATGAATTTTTAAAAGATATGGATATTACCCGTATTCCTGGTATCGGTAAAAAAACTAAGGTCTATTTCTATAAAAAGGGAATAAAAAAAATTGGTGATATTATAAATACACCTTTACCTACAATGATTAAATTATTTGGAAAACATGGAAGGTGGATCTGGAATGTTGCAAATGGTTTAGATAATCGTAAGGTTAAAGAATTTCATGAAGAAAGGAAATCAATCAGCGCAGAAAGGACTTTTTTCTCAGATACAGATAAATTTAATGAAATTTTATCTAAATTTGAAGATATTAATAAAAAAATACATAAATCAATACTAAAACACCAAATCACCTATAAAACCATCACTTTAAAAATAAGGTTTGAGGGTTTTGTAACTTATACTCGTTCCAGAACACTTCCTTTTCATATTCAAGATGAAAAATATGTTTTAACAATTATTTTAGAATTATTTAAAGAGTTTTCAAATCATAAAAAAAAAGTAAGATTGGTTGGTATTAAATTATCAAATTTAGAAAGAAATCAAAGAGCTCGACAAACAAATTTGATATCTTTTTCCTATATTTAATTTTTTATTAATTTAACTAAGATCTTTTCTTTTAATTAACTCTATAATTTTTTTTTGGAGTTTACTATTTGAGGCAATAATTCCTGGTTTAGTCCATAAACATTTTCTTTCTTTAAATTTTAAGCCTTCACCATTTAAATCTGTTACACTACCACCTGCTTCCCTTACGAGTAAATCCCCTGGCATAAAATCCCAAGTGAAGGAGTGTTCCGGGTCTAGAGGTTTTATATATAGATCGGCAGTACCATCAGCTACCATGCAAAATTTTGCCATGCTATCAATCTGAATAAAGTTCTCTATTCCAATATCTTGGGCAAAATTAAGAACCCAGGGTTGATCATAATGTAGTGAATGACATAAACGAATTTTATGTATATCTTCATTATGATTCACCTTAATCGGTTTAAAAACATTTTTATTATATGAAACCTGAGCTCCCTGATCTTTTTCAGCAGAAAAAATAGCTAATGCCTCCTCATTATAATTTGGTACACCAATAGCACATATTTTAGGATTTGACTCAATCATAAATCCCACACCTATGGCATAAGACAAACCCTTTTGGTACCCAATCGTACCGTCAATCGGATCTATTGTCCATTGACGTTCTGAAGATCTACCATGATAACCAATATTTTCTTTTAGGATTTCTAATTCATTTAAATTTAATTCTTCGAAACATTGTTTTATCAGATTTTCAGCTTTTAGATCGATAAATTCTATATTTTCTTCTTCTGCTATTATTTGGTCATCTTGGAAGTATTCCCTTAACTGGGAAATAAGATATATCTGAGATGCAAAATCTGCTAGTGTTACTGGTGATTGATCAGATTTTTTAAAGGAAAAGGATTCAATTCCTTTTTTTCTAAACCATTCAGTTATGATTGAGGCTTTTCTAACAACATCAATTGCGAATTTTAGTTCTCTATTATAGTACGACATGATTTATTTTGTATCTATATTTAAACTTAAAATTTTTTCCAGTATATTTTATAAAAAAACAAAATGGTATTTTTACTAACTAATACCATATTTTTTTTTAATTCTGTTAACTAACCATTCAGTCATAATTAATGATAAATAAGAAAGAACAATAAAAATTAATCCAAAAATCCAAGCAATATAAGTAAACTCAGAAAGATTGCAATTTTCATCAAAAAATATCTGCTTATTCGCTTTCAGTTAAGTTTTTCGCTTTCAATTATTGCTTTGATTTCAAATAAATAGTTTTCTAAAGAAATTTGTGGTGTTTTCATCTGATTTGACTTTTTTATTAATACAGATTCTAAATTGTATTCATTTAATAGCCAGATTAATTTGTATAAATCTATTTTTTTCTTAAAATCATTATTTACTTTGGAGTATTGAGAATATGCATCATAAAAAGCGCTATAAAAAGAAGGATTATTCAAAGGTTTTAATATCCAATAATCAATCTTAATAAAATCTTGAGCTCTACTGCCAACACACCAATAATCAAAATCCACGATACCATTAATTTTTATAGTTCCTGACTCTTCTTTAACAATAATATTCTGACTTTGAAAGTTATTATGTAAAATTACATACTCAGTTTCATCTTCAATTAAAGCTATATTATCTTTATAGAATTTCCTAATTTCATCACAAAAATCTATTTGATTCTTTTTAGCTTCTTGTATCTTTTGTTCTAATTCATTTTCAAAAAATTCACTATATGAAATATTCTTTTTTTGTCCGATATTGATTATGTTTTTGAAAAAAGTGTCAAATTTTACTTCATGTAAATGTCCAAAATGTTCACCTAAATTTCTGAATAGATTTAGAAATTTACTAGTGTTCAAATTCTTTCCTTCGCTAATATATTGATTAATTAGCTGAAATAAAGGTTTACCCCGAATATAGTCTTGCACTGAGAAAAGGTAAGGAATGGTTTCTTTAGTTTCATCATAATAAACTAAATTACATACGGGGATTATTGGAGGTTTTTCTTTATTAAAGATATATGAACCTATCTTTGTATTGACAATTTTTTTCACTTTCTTCCTTAAATCAATATCATTAGGATTCAAACTTTTATCTAAAAAAGGATACAAGAGTTTCTCCTTAATTAAATTTTCATAATGGAAAAATTGGCTTGTACGAAATCTGAAAACCAATTGGCTATTTTCAAAATTTACTCTATAAAGTGTATTGATATCAGTAATATAAGGCCCTTGGATTTTCTTTACTTTACCTTGTCTAACTAAAACATCAACATTTGAAAATAGTTTAATGATTTCATCAAATTGGTAAAGATCTTTTTTACCGATAAAATATAATTGATAAATTTGCTTGTTATTTAATAAGTAATTCACAATAGCCTTGATTTTTTCTTTACTAATTGAGTCAATTTGATTTGGTAATTCTTTAGTAATCAAACTTACATCTTTATTGGATTCTAATATTAAATCTTTATATAAATGTAAAAATGCATATTTTAAACCAATAATTTCTTTATGTTTATTGGTTTTAATTTCATAGATCATTTTTCGAATATCGTTTATTTGTTCTTGCAATTGTAACATTTCTAAGATATTGTCTTCTAATGCAAAATTATATAATTTTGAGCACATATTGACTAAATTACTTATTCGGGAGACAATGCCACAAAACTTTCTCTGATTTAATGAAACGAGTTGGAAAAATGTTTGATAATTTTCTTCCATTCCGCAAAAAACGGAAAATTCATTATTTAAATATTGAATATATGATTTACAGATTTTAATATTATAAAAAGAATCATTTAATCCCTTCAAATTTGTGTATTCCATTAAATCTTTTAGTAAATCCGGTTCAATTTCATTTCCAGCAAATTGAGGTGGATTATTCATTAAATAAATCTGATTTTTAGGATTTATCGAACTTAAAATATTTTCAAAATAAGATTTTATAATTTCTTTGGGTTTTTTTTCTGAAACAGGAGGAGAAATCATGAAATTTAGATTTTCAAATTTCTTTCCTAAATGTTCTATTTGATCTATTACTTCATCGACAAGATTACAATAGATACCAATAAGAATAGGAACACTATTTTGAGTTATACCTAAAATCAATTCAATAAGTTTTATCTTTTCTGTTATAGAAATCAAATTACTTTCATTCTCATTACCAAAAACAAGAAGAGAATTTGCATCGTTCGTAAGAATATGACGAAAAAGAAGAGAATTTAAACTTTCGATTATTTCATAATCTTTATTGTAAAATGCTAATGTATTGCATATAACGCCATTGATTAGTGGTATTCTAATCTCCTCTTCAATAAATAAAAATAAAAAGTGAATTTCAAATTTTTTTTATGAATAATAATTTTTTTGATTTAATATGATTTTTGAAGAATATTTTCTATATGAACAGACTTAAAATTTAATAATTCTGTTATTAATAATTATAGAGCAAATTTGTATAAATCTTACATATAATTTAAAGAAGGGTTTAAAATTTTTTGTAAAATAGATGATAAAAATATACCTCTAGTTTCTACAGGAACTTCTCCGTTTATAGGTGCTGGACAATTTGGATATAAAGCATTCGAATGGCGAAGGAATTTTTTAAACAATCCAAAGGCGATGTTAGAGATATTAGAAGCCAGTTATGTTGAAGGGGCAAGGGGTGTTGAAGTAATACCAAGTGGTAAGATTACTGAAGCTGCTCAAATGATGAGTGAAATATATAGTGATTATGTTATAACAGGATCTACTTATCCTAGCAAGAATTCAGGTATTAGCTTATTAGTTGAAATCGGAGCTAAATTAATTTTTGTACATGGGATGATTTCTGATAATAGAGGAGGAATTTTATTGAGACTTTTAGATGAAATCTCTAGTAATGGAATAATTCCTGGTGTTGCAACGCATGATCCAATTCCAACATTGAAACATTGCATAGAAAATTCTTTAAATGTTAAAGTTTTTCTAATACCGTTTAATGCGAATGGGATATTGATGGGAAATACAAAAAAATTGGAAGAAATTGTTGATAAGACTAAAAACTTTCATTTTATTGGTATGAAGACTTTAGCAGCTGGAGAGATTGAACCTGAAGCAGCATTTCAATACATTGCTAATCATAATATCTGTGCTGTAACAATTGGAATGGTAACAAAGCAACAAGCAGAAGAATCGACCAGAATTGCTTTAAAAGCGTTAAATAATAAAACTTTGTAATTAACATTTATGAAATATGAAAATAGGAAATAAATATAAGAAATAACATATTTTAGATTTTTTTAGAATCTTTAAAAATATCAAAAATATCCATCTCATAGTCTATGGTATCTTCGGGTAGAAAATTAGGATCTTTTAAAAGTTTAGATAAATAGTATATCTTTGCACCTCTTTCAAGATATTTCAATACTGTATAAGCTCCATCTAAATGGCTTCCGCAACACAGATTTCCATGGTTTGCAAGTAATACAGCATTTCTTTCTTCTAGCGAATTAAGCACTCCTTCTGCTAATTCTTTAGTACCCGCTTCTCCATAGTTCGCACATAATACCTCACCACCTATATAGGGGACAAATTCCTCAAATATTGGGGGAATGGACATATCTAAAGCGCTAAGAACAGTAGAATACACACTATGAGCATGAATTATTGCATTTACATCCTCTCTTTCCTTATATATACTTAAATGCATCCTTTTCTCGACAGAAGGATTCCTCTTTCCTTCAATTACATTACCATCCATATTAATAATAAGAATATCTTCGGCTGTCATTTCATTATATCGAACACTGCTGGGTGTTATTAATACAATTTCTTTTTTATCTACTCTTACTCTTACGCTAACATTACCAGCAGACCCAATCACATGTTTTTCCTTTAACAATTGTTTACATAGATTTACAATATCCTTTTTTAAATTGATAATCCTCTCATCAGATAGAGAGCTCTTTTTTTCTACTTCTTTAAAAACTTCAGGATTCATTGTATATTGAGGTTTTTTCCCATCTATCCACATTTTAATGTCCTTTAGTAAGATTTCTGATTGTCTCTTAATTATCTCTTCTGTATCTCCACCTATATGAGGGGTGATTATAGCATTTTGTAATTCAATGAACTCATTATCTTCATCTATAGGTTCAAGAGGAAATACATCCAATGCAGCACCTCCTATTTTTTTCTCTTTTAAAGCCTTTTGTAAAGCATCATAATCAATAATACTTCCTTTAGAAGTGTTAATTAGAAAAGCTGTTTTTTTCATCAGTGCAATTCGATCTTCATTGATAAGATTATTGTTTTCATCAGTAGCTATTGTATGCAAAGTGATAAAATCTGAATTTCTCATTAGATAATCAACATCAACTAAATCACCATATTCTTCTGCAATGTCTTTCTTTATATATGGATCATAAATTAGAAATTTAACTTCAAAAGATTTAAGCCTATCTGCAACTCTTCTTCCAATTTGGCCTAAACCTATTATTCCAATTGTTTTATCCTTTATCTCTATCCCTTGAAATTTATTCAAATATTCAACATAATCTTCAAAATCATTAATTTCAAATTCTTCTGAATGAATTATCCTATCTACATTATGTATATTCCGAGCTAATATCAACATTAAGCCAATTGTTAATTCTGCTACAGCATCAACATTTCTAAGTGGTGTATAAAGAACAGGAATATTCTTATTAGTGGCGGCTTTTAGATTGACATTGAATGGATCACCACGACATGATACAAGTAGTTTAAGATTGGTATGTTCAAAAAGTTCTTCTTTCTTTAAATCATCTGCCTCAGTAATAAAAACATCATAATTCCTAAGCTTTTCAACAAGTTCTTTAATATCAAAATAAATTATTCCCGTTTCTCTCCAAGGTTCATATGTTATTTCCATTAAATTTTTTAACTCATTCAGGCTTTCTTCTGAAATACTCGCAGTTATTAATGCCTTCATCATATTCAATCTTTTTAAATAAATAGATATATAAATTTAAACATTAATTATAAAGACAAATATTATCTAAAAAAATCTTAGTTAAAACATTAAGCTTCGAAGTTTCATTAAACTTCTCATATTTCCTTCTATTACTTTTATTTTCCCATCTGAATAAGCCTTAATGGCGCCAAGATTTTTATTAAATAAATCAATCATAACCTGTTCTCCTGTAAATTCAATTTTAACGGGTGCACTGTCATCTCCGGTGTTATCTTTTATTTCAATTCCCTCATCCTTATTAACAAGGAGTAAAGTTTTTTTTTCTGTATCGAGAAACCTCATTTGAATAGGATCATCATATTTAGCTAATTTTTTCCTTACTTTTTCATTATTATTGTAACGGTTCTTTATTTCTTCCAAACATTCATCAATATTCTTGAACTCTGTCATTTTTTTCACGTTTTCATTAGTTAGATTTAAATCGATATATAATTTATATTGCTATTTATTAAAGGAAAGTAAAAAGTAATAAATTATCCCTATAATATGTTTAAAAACAAACTTACCAATAGAAAAGAATTTTGAATGATAAAAACAATTTTAAATTGATTTAAATTTACTATACTACTATATAATTCAAATAAGAGTTTAAAAAATTAGCAATAAAATAAATTTTATCTTGAGAATTAACGATTTTTTTTTTGAGTTTTCAAATGAAGGACGATTTGAGGTTTTTAAAAGCTTATATAAGGGAAAAAAGAGACATAGTCAAATTGAAAAAGAATTAGATATTAGAGGATCAGAAATTTCTCGCCATTTAAAGAGGTTAATAGAAAAAAATTTAGTTAAAAAAACATTGGATAATAAATATTCAATTACCAACATTGGCAAAATGTTCTTAGGGATATTAGACATTTTTGAACTATCTTTAAAATATGAAAATTATTTTAATAGCCATAATATCAACGATTTCCCACTATATTTCATCTTAAAGTTAGGAAATTTAAAATCTATGAGATTAAATAGTGGAACAATGCAAAACATTGAATTATGGTCAGATTTAATAAAAAATTCAAAAAAATATATTTTAGCTATCTCAGATCAATTTCAAGATTCAATTCTACCTCTTGTTGAAAGGAAAATTAATGATATGTCAATTAATATAAGGGCTCTTGTAGATAAAAATGTGCTAAAGTCAAAGGGATATGAAAAATTACAGGATCGACATGCTTTCTATCAAAAGATTAATATTTCAGAGAATATTCGAGTTTTAAAACAAATTGATTTCTCTCTCTTAGTTACTGATAAAGGAGGGATTTTTTTTTTGAGTAAAGAAGGAAAAGTAGATTATAGTGAATGTTTATTCGATGATAATGAATTATTTATTCAATGGTTAAGAGAATTATTTGAGTGGTATTGGAAAGAAGGAACCAATATAAAACCTCTTTTAGGGCGCAGAAGTTGACTGAATAGTTATATAAATCCTTATAGTTTACTTACTTGTTTTTTTAAATTTTTCCACTCTTTGAATATATTTGTATATTCATTTGAAATATAAGTATCAATTTGAAATTGTTCAAATTCTATTAAATCATCAATTATCTGCGTATAATTTTGATATAAATTTAAACCTTTTAGTGTATTCATTGCGCATCCAATAAAAGCTGAATCTTTGAATTGTGGTATAAATAGCTTTTGATCAAGAATATTTGTTAAAATTTTGCAAAATTCACGGGATTTGGTCATTCCGCCTGCACCAAAAGCTTTAATTTCAAAGGGGGAGTATTTTTTAAGTTCAATGAAGTTTTCATTAATTCCAAAACATATATTTTCAATTACACTTCGTACGAAATTTCTCATATTTGAAACTGTCTCTATTATTGATGTTGGTTGCGGAAAGATGAATACACCTCTCTTGAGAGTAGCTTGGTCTTTAAAATTCATAAGTTCTGGCCCTAAAAACGCATAAGTTGAATTTGACCCTGGTTTAACTTCCTTTATAAAATCTTCAATAAGCTTGTCTTTGTCACCTTTCTCATTAAATAAAATATATTCTTTTAACCAATCATAGACTACTCCAGTATTTCCAGAATGACCTTCAATTAACCATTTTCCTTTTAGTGTGTGAAATGTTGTCCAAAAATTACAATTTGAGTCTAAAATGGGTTTATCCACAACTATATGAACAGGAGCAGTAGTACCCAAACTGATACCGACATTTCCATTTTCTATAACACCCATTCCCAATAATGTTGCCTGTGTATCTCCACCAGATTTTACCACGGGAATAGATTGTTGTTTTAGGTTGAAGTATGCAACTAATTCGGGTGTTAATTCTCCTACAATGGTTCCTGAATCTATAAATTCGGGAAATAAATCAGGGTTGAAATTAAAAGCCTCAATGATTTCCAAACTCCATTCTCCTCTTTTAATATCGAGTAATTGAGATTCTCCTGCAGATGTCAAATCTGTACAATATTCACCTGTTAGTTTATACACAACCCAATCATCAAGCATTAATACTTTATCAATTTTGTTATATAAATCTACCTCTTCTTCCTGAAACCATAAAAGACGTGCCAGACAGAATAAAATAGATGGGCTATGGCCAGTGATTTTAAATAATTCTTCTTCTGAAAATTCATCTTCTATCAAATAGGCACTATCAATACCGCGTACATCTGTATTTGGACCACCATATATTACTTCTCCTTGCTTATCTAAAAATACTACAGCCATTCTTTGAGCACAAGAAGAAATTCCTGTAATATTAAAGCTGTTGGATTTAATTTTTTTTTTTACTAAATCATAAATACCTTTCTTTAACTTGTTCCATACATCATTCATGTCAAAACGCTTTGCAAATCCGTCAATATCTTCATTGATTATTTTTAATTCTAAGCTTAGGGAGGAATTTAGTTGTAGATTATCCGAGACTAAACCTATTTTAATTTTTTTTGATGAAACATCTATTGTTAAAATATAGTTTTCAGAATTAGGCATTGTGGAATTTAACAGTGAAAAATTTTATTTAATTATAAAATAATTATCGATTTCATTTTAAATAGATTTACTTCTATTTTTACAAATCAATCCAAATATTTTTCTATTTCAATATATGATAAGAACTAAATTTTTTATTTGAGATACTTTCTAACCACTTCTCCCCGTGGTTTTTCCTCTTCAAAAAGAATTGCTTGAAAAGAATATATCTTTGTACTTTCTTCTCTCCAAGCATTGCTATCTAACCACGCTTTTGAACAAGTGTGAGAAAGAAATGTTTCTACATCCCAGTTTCTATCATGATCTATAGGTACTTGCGGTAAAAGCAATCCACGTCGCATTCCTCGCTCTGCAATCAATCCATCTCTCCCAATAACTACTTTATTTAGATAATCTTTCGGGTTATTAACTTTTATAAGTTTAGGTGGTGTTAAAATTGACAATTCAATAACAATATTATCCATTTCTTCTATAGATACAGAAGGAAATCGTGGATCCTCAATTGCAGAACTTATTGATACTCTATGAATAACATCATATAAGGAATAAGTAGGTTCAATATAACCTATACACCCTCTCAATTGGATACCACTCACATTATATTCATTTAACGTAACAAAAGCACCGTATTTATCTACGAATTTTTCTTTAATTTGATCAGGAATTGGAATTTTTCGATTATTTTTTAAAAAAAATTCGATATTATCCCTGGCAAATCTAATTAAAATAGTACCCTCTTCTAAGCTAAATTTATCTTCATCAGACATTTTAGTTTACCAAAAATCACATAATTTATGTATAAATATGCCGTTCAAACATTTATATTTTATAACATTCTTTTAATAACTTTTCCGTTTGGAACAGAATCATCATTATTAATTTCAGTTCCTCTCAAAAATACCTTCCAAATTTGAACAGACGTAATAAAATTCTCAAAAGGAGAAAACTTTGCTTTAGTTTTGAAGTTCTGAGAATTTATCTTATAATCTGGAACTTTATCAACAATAAGTAAATCAGCATCATAGCCTTCTTTAATAAAACCTTTATTTTTTAAATTAAAAATTAAAGCAGGATTTTCTGAAGCAGCTTTAACGAAATTCTCAAATGAAACTTGGTACCTAAATACTTTATCAAGAATCACTAAAGGATATGTTTCAAAACCTGGAAATCCCGATAATGCGTTTAATTCTTCTTGTTTGTCTTCTTTAGTATGTGGAGCGTGGTCTGTTGCTATGATATTTACTTGACCTTTCTTTAACTCATTAAGTAAATATGAAGAATGTTCTTTATCTCGTAGAGGAGGTAGGACTTTACCATTATTTGGATTATCTAATTTAATTTCATGTGATAAAAGTAGGTGATGTGGTGTTAGTTCAAACGTAATCTTTAATTTGGAATTCATCTGTAAAGCCTTTTGTATGAGCGAATAACTTTCTTTACAGCTTATATGGCAAAAATGAATAATTGGATAATTTTCAGGATCAAGATTGTTGTTAGTAATTATTTTATAACAATTTTCAAGAATAAAATTTACATATTTAGCTTCCATATGAACAGGAAATAGTCTATTATGAAATTCTAAAAAAGGATATCTTTCGACCATGAATTCCTGATAAAGATCTGTTTTTTTTCTTTGAGAGAGTGGCCAATCAGGATGGATGAATATTGGAATTTGAAATTTATATGAGATATTAAGTAGTTTTTGAATATTTAATGTATCAGTCCAGTCAATCTCATTGATTGAGTTAAGCGGATATATTTTAAATCCTATTACTCCTAACTCTATAATTTTTATTATTTCATCATAATCAAACCCTTTTGGAACACCTGATATAAACCCTACATTGACAAAAATGTTGTTTCTAGCTTTTTCCATCCACTTTTTTATTTGTTTAGCTAAGATTGCGGGAGGTTTTGTATTTGGCATGCTAAAAATAGTTGTAATTCCAGAAAATGCCGCTGCTCGGGTTCCAGTTAAAAACGTTTCCTTTTCGCTCTGACCCATATCTCGTAAATGAGAATGAATATCAATTATTCCCGGTAAAATTAATTTATTTTGACAATCTAATTCTTTGTTATCCTGATTTCGTTTAACTAATTCTTTAAAGTCATTTTCTTTTGGATTAAACTTAATTTTACGTATAATCCCATCATTGAGAAGTAAAGCTCCTTTATGTATTAACCCTTCAGAATAAATTTTCGCGTTTTTTAAGATCATCCTTATTTTTATTTTTATAAACTTCTTTGTTGATCTTTCTTAAAATTGATATATAAAATTATATTTTCCATATCTTTAATTTTTGAAAGAGATAAAAGTTTTATATTTTTCACTTCTTTGAATAATTCAATCATTTTAGAATTCTCTCTTGATATAGTATAAATTGGAATGACAAAAAAATCGATTTCCTTAATTTCAACTAATTTATTATTTAATTTGAAAATATCTACCTTCTCCTCGTCTATTAGAGGATTGCTTGTTATTAAAAAGCTTTTTCCTAATGCTATTGACCTATAAAAGTCTATAAAAGAGGAAATATCAGAAAACTTTCTGACAAAAATTCCAGGAGTCGATTTTATCCATATACCATTTTTAAGACTAATTTCTTCTTTTACTTTGTTTAAAGCCTTTTCTAAAAGCAATGTTTGAGATCTTTCATCGGGACCCAAATATTTTAATTTATTTCCTTCAAATTTGACTAAAACATGTTCCTTTTGAAAATATAGATATAAAAGATTATTCTTTCTTATAGAATAAGATAAACAGAAAACTTCTCTAATACAAGAGCATAACTCATAAACTTTTTGAGGTGTAAGTCCTTTGTCTATGATTTTTTTATCGTATTCAATTATCTTTTCTAGAATCAGTAAGAAGTTTACCAATCTAATCAAATATATTATTAGTAAAAATTAAATTTTAAAATTTACCTAGTTTTTTCATAAAATCAGCAGCAGCTTTTCCACCAGGAAGTCCGGGTATTCCAGGCAAACCTTTACCTTTTTTCTGCATTTGAAGAAATCTTTTCATAAATTTCTTCATACTGTTATACTGGTCGAGCATTTTATTTATCACTGAATATTCCACACCAGAACCGATTGCTATTCTTCTTTTCCTAGTTTTTTTTATAATTTTTGGTTCAGTCTTCTCTTCTTGTGTCATAGAACTTAATACTACCTCCCATTTTGCGAGATTTGCTTCTGCATCCTCTTTAAGGGCATCTGGTATGTTACCACCACCCATCATTGCTAAAATCTGTTTAAATTTTCCTACTTTTTTTATACTCTTCAACTGGAGGTAGAGATCATCAAGTGTAAATTTACCATGCATCATCCTTTTAACCATCTCTGGTTCAACATCAACTTCAGCTTCTTGTACTTTTTGAACTAAAGATTCGATATCTGGTATTCCAAGTAAGGTTCCTACAAATTTAGACG
>JABXKB010000093.1 GCA_013375485.1 Promethearchaeota archaeon
ATTATCCAAATACCTATATTTATATTTTTTAGGGATATTATATTCTTATTATATTAAAATTGTAGATTGAATTCTAATGGAAAAACTGCCAAGTGCTAGTCTGCTGAAAGAGATTTTGGTGAATTATTTCAGAGAAATTGAGGGTATTTTGGGGGTTGCAATCTGTGACAGAAATGGTTTTATTATAGCTTCAGAATCCAAACAAGAAAATGAAGAAGAATCCGACGAGATAATAGGGGCACTTTCTGCTATGCTTGATTCATATATAGATAGAATTAAAACGGAATTTGGTACTTCTAACAGTTTTTTTAATATTACAGAAACTGGAAACAAGAAGCTTGTATTTTGCTCAATGGGACCAAATTCAATCTTAACCACAGTAGCAGAACAAACGACTACAGATATAGAACTAAAAGTATATTCTGAACATATAGCATCGAAAGTAGAATTAGTACTTTCTACAAATGAGGATGTTTCTCCAAAAATCCCCGAAATAATAAAAGCATTGTCAAAAACACGGGGAGGACAACTCCCAAATATGACAGGAGAATATTCAAATAAACTGATACTTTGTGGAGATAATCAAGTTGGAAAAACATCATTAATTAGAAGATATGTAGAGAATAAATTTGAGAGAGATTATATCTCTACATTAGGAGTCCAAATCAGTAAAAAAATCGTGTTTTTAAGTGAAAAGACGAAACTTAATTTTATAATTTGGGATATCGGAGGTCAAGTTCAACAAATGGCTCCTTATAGGGCAAAATTCTACAATGGTGCTAATGCTGCATTTATTGTTGTAGATAGAACGCGTCAAGGCACTTTAAATAGCATAGAAAAATGGTATCAGGATATTAAAAAATCTGTTCCAAGAAATATTCCTATTGTCATAGTAGGAAATAAATCCGATTTAGTGGATGAAATTGTTATAAGTGAAGAAGAACTGAAGGAAGTTGCTATACAATTTGGATTTCACTATATTGTTACATCAGCATTAACAGGTGAAAATTGTAATGATGCCTTTCTGTACATCGCTTATAGAGTAATTGAATCCCTTTAATCTTTTTATCACAAACTTTTTTATGAATCCTAATTCTTTTAATTAATTGATAAACTTTCTGTAATAAATTAGAGAATTAAAAAAAATTTAAAGGAGGTTTAAAAAAATAGTACTTAAAATAATTTGGCATGATGTAGTTGCAACTTGAAACGCTGCTGGATATGTCATGGGATTTTCAATTAAAGAACTGACATACAAGGGGAATTATCTCATATATCTTAGTGAACAAGAATTAACTGGTCCTTGGTTTAGTTTTACACTAGAGGGAAAAAAAATTGGTAAAATTCCAGTTGTTCTAAAAAGCATTGAACCAACACCAATTTACAATATGGTTAATACTCGAACTGGGACTGCAATTAGTAGAATTACTTTAGATTTCAATATTACAGAGTATCTTAAGAAAATGTCTCTAGAACAAAATTCAAAATTGATTCAATTAGAAAAGAAGCAATTTGTTCGGGTATACAAAGACATCTTTAATCCACCTCACATACCTTATATTAGTACTTTTTTCACAATTAAAAATATATCAGATTTTGCTTTGAAAGATTTTTCAATGTATTTTGTTTTTGATTTTGATATTAATGGACTTGCGGGTTTTGACAATGATTTATCTGGTTACGATGTGGAAAATGATATTATTTACCAATATGATAATACAGGTCTATATGGTGGATTTTCACCCCTCTCTAAATCTACAAACTATGAGACATGTTTAACAAAAGATTTCAAAATCGATCGGAATAAAATGAACCTTTCTAATACTTTATATAATGGCCCTGGGGAAATATTATCTGCTTTACAGATTGAATTTATGACTTTAGAGCCGGAGCACTCTTTTCAAACAGCTCTTGTGATATCGGGTGGTTTTAGTAAAGAAGAATTAATTGAGAATATTAAGCAAGGAAAAAGTAATGCTATGAAACGTTTACATCAGGTGAATAGATCTGTCAAATCAGAGCAAAGAAATACTCAAGAAGAGGCATTTGTGAAAATTAATCTCCAGCAAGCCGAAGATTGCAAGTAAGATAAATCCATAATAATGATTCAAATAAAAAAATCCTTATGGAGAGTTATTTGATGAAAACTATGCTCGAGTTAGGATTTAAAAAAATAATAATTAAGGTGTAATTTATTTAGTTTTATTTATTTTTTTGATGATTTTGAATCAAAATAAGCATTTTCGAGTGTATTTAGAAACTCAATCAGTACTTTATTGACTTTTGATTTTTGATCAAAAGCTGATTTAACAGATTTTAAGAGATACTTTGGAAAAATAAAATCAATATAAAAATCACATAGAAGGGCATAATATTCTTTATTTTTCTCATCATGAAGAACTGTTATCATTTTGTTGTCCCAAAGTATTTTTAATACTCCATATATATCATCCACTCCCTTCTTTTTAAGTTTTTCAAGGTCTTCTCTTGTAACTATAGCGGTTCTTAATAACCGTATTGTTTCATATACCTGGGGGTTGGTTAAAATTTCAACAATTTTTATATTGTCTTCTTCTGTAGGATGATATTCTTGGAAAAATTTCTTGACGTTATTAGGATATTCTTGGATAAATTGAGAAGGTAAACCATGACTTACAGGGTCCTCTAATACTGTGGTCGGAGGTGTTCGAAGCATAAATATATCCTTAACAAGGAAAATAAGCTCAGAGGGCAAGCCTTTAATTGAACTAACTTTTATTATATCCATTTTAATCAAATCATTTAGTATAGCATCTAAATCGAAAAAACCTTCTAAATGTTTATCTTTTAGCCATACCATTAATTCTGATTTAGTTATTACTCCATCTTCTCTTAAAATATTAATGATTATCCGTTTTATTTCGTTTTGATAGTGAAATATTGGAATTTCTTCTTCACTAAGTAATGGATATACAGATAAACGTTGAAAATATAAAGGTATTAATTTTAGATATGAATCATCTTTGATATTTTCTATTATAGATCGTAAAATATCTGGCATCCCACTTTCATACAAATCAGCATCATCATCTAAATTTAAAAATAAGAGAAGATAATATCCTTGTTCATGACCGGTATAGTACGAAAGGATATTGAGATTCTCCACCATCAATGTAATTATACCTTTCTCCCCTGTATATTCATGAGTACTGTATATCTGCATTAAGGTTTTGTCTGAAACTTGAACATCTTCGGGGTATTTAGCCATAATTTCAGTACCAATTTTTTCATCCCATTTCATGAATAATAATCCACGAGGTTTTTGATCATGTTGTCTAGCAACATCCGAGATTTTTCTTTTTGTGTTATATTCTCTTTTTTCTTTTTCAAATTCAATTCCTAAAATTTCACTCAATGATAATCCTATCTTTTCCCACTTGTTTTTTATAATTTCTCCTATAAATATTTCTTTATCGCGATATATAAGTGATTCAGAAATGGGTTTATCTTCTTCAATTGCTTTTCTTATCGATGTAACTTTTTTGATAAAATTAGGAAGCTTTACATATTTATAAATTTTATAAGCGCCTAAACTTCCTCCAAATGCAATAATTAATGATAAGATTAATAAAAAGTAAAAAGATGGAATACCTGGAAAAATTTCTTCCATTTCAACAATGATAGTAATGCTAAATTCTTCTGAAATATAATCATCTTTAGAAATTATTATAATTCCAGTAATAATTTTTGAAGTAAAAAAGGCATCTATATCTTTTGTACTAAGTTCATAACGATAAAATCCATCTCCCGTTTGTTGGAAACTATTCACGTTATTATTAATTATTAATTGAACTGTTGCATCTGATAAATTCAAACTGTTTTGGGTTAAATCGATAAGAGAGATCTCAATAATCACTTTTTGGCCTTTAACTACATTAATTTGATTATTTCTGAAATTTTCACTTAGAGTATAACTAAATAATCTTTTATCTATATTCAATAAAATAGTAGCCGATTTTGAGGTATAATTTTCTTTATTAAATGTGGCAATCAATTCATAACTACCAAAACTTCTAGTTTTAGTTTCAAAATCTAAAACATATAAATTGAAGGCATTCAAAGTCAAGTTAGCATATCCACTTTCAATTGTAAAACCCTCACTATCAATTTTTTTCCAAGTATAAGAATGATTTCTAAGATTTATGATATTTGTGGTGGTTATTGAATCTACAAATGAAAATGTGAAATTAATTGCTTCACCAACGTACATACTTTTTGAAATAGGGTTTAAATGAGATGTCCCATTAAGCAGAGTTGGGCGTTCTAATATTGTCAAAGAGATCATTCCATTTTTATAATCATAGTTTTCTTTATCTAAGGTAACAATTATTAAATATTCTCCAATTGTGAGTTTCTCTGTGTTTAAATCTAATATGTATGAGCTATCTTTAGTTATCAAATCACCCTGACCACTTTTTAAGACTTGTCCCTGATTATCATAAAATTCCCATAAGTAAGATTGTTGCTTTAGGTTTGTAATTGGTAAATTTGTTAAATTATCTACATAAGAAAAAGTGAAATTTACGGGTTCCATAGCATAAATTTGCTCAAACTTCCTAAAGAAGTCTAGAGATCCATTGAGGGAAGTTAGTCTCTTTAATACAATTAATTCTAATTCTTTTATTTCTGTTACATAATGGTCTTTTGTAATAGTAAATTCTATCATATATTCGTCAGCATCAATTAATAAAGTACTTATTGTTTGCAAATAATATCCAAATTCTTCATAATATTGAACCATTCCATAAATTGATGGTGCTTCCTTTACTACGTAAGAGACGGTTCCCCTTGTTTCATAAGATACAATTCTTGAATATTCTACGGTTGAAATTAGTGTAAAATTCACTTCCATATTTGTAGTTATAATAGCTGAATAAATTTGTTCTTTAGAAAACCCTTGTAATGAAAATATTCCCGTTCCATAATTATAGTCTGAAACACTATATGTCACATTTCCTATTGTAATTTCCATTTCTAGTTCTGAAGGTAGGTAATCATTATTCCATTGATCTCTTATTTCGTTAATCCATAGTGTAGCGTCATTATCCAGCCAACTATTATCGGTAGCAATAACCTGAAATGTTCCACCATTATCAAAATTTTGCTCTATTTTTGATGAATTAAGGGTTTTAAGATATTGATTTTGATAAAACTCTTGAATGTATTCGACACTTATTTTTGCATCAAAAATAACATTTGCTCCACTCTCAACTATGAACAAAAATTGATCGGATATAGGATGTATGACTCGATCATCTATAATTAAGATACCTGTTCCATTTTCATACCCAAGATCCAATGAATATTTGAAACCATCAAAAATAGTTATGTTTAATTTTGTTTTAGTTGTTAAATTTATTTCCTGCCAATTAGAAACATTTTTGCAATTATAAATTTCAAAAATTATATTTTTAATAGCCCATCCTTCACTTTCTGTCAAAAGGGAGAGAGAATCTGAAATATTAAATTTTGAATATTGTACATTAATTTTATCTCGAATGAAATATAGATCTACATTAATGTCTATTTGATTAGTAAAAGTGCCCTCTATCTTAAAATTAAAATGGTTATCATTTGATTTACTTTCTTTATTTAAAATAACTTCTAAATTGCTCCAGCTTCCATTTGTAGCTACTGAGTCGTAGTAATAATGGTTGTGGCTTGAATTAAAAATATATTTCACACCAAAATCATCAGTGATATTTAAATTTATATCTTCTTTATTAACTCCAAAAGCAACATTATAAACATTAAATACTATCCGCGATAAATTCCAGTCATTTGAGATATTAGATATTAAAAACTCGAAATTATTACCCGAATCTAATAAAATGCTATCTTTTACTGTAAAAATTTCATAACTTTTTCCATATGATTTCACTGATATATTCACATCTTCAAACCAATATACGGATAGACTAGTATCGTCATTTTCTGATTGATTTAATTCTATATCGTTCTTCAAAATATTTAATTGAAGAATTAGATCTGTTGGAATTGTAAATCCGGATTTATATGCTGATACAAAAATAATATAATTTTCATCACTTTCTAGCAATTTAGTCTCTATTAATGCATAATGCCTTCCCGGATTTCCTTCTTCTTTCAAAAATGTTCCTGAATGGACTTGAAACCCTCTTAATAACAATTGATAGGACATTAAATCTGCAAATTTTGGACCCAAATAACCAAGACCACCATCTTTAGTAACATTAAATAAGATTCTTAATTTCACTTGAGATCCCCAATCAACTGAGATATAGTCAGATGGATTTAAAGAAATTAGTTGAGTTTGAAAATCATTTAGATTAATTGAGACTCTAAACTCCTTCGAATCTTTGTTTTTTACAGTGAAATTTATATTATCTACTTTAGCGGCACCTCCATAGGTTTCATTAAATTTTAAGTAATCACCAAAAAATTCAATTTGCAATGAATAATTTCCATTTATTCCAGAAGAATTTATCCATCTTAAGGTAGCTTTTCCATTTGAATCTGTAGTTAGATTAACAATGCTTTTACCATAAGTATTATTCACTCTTAATACTATTTTAGCTCCACTAACAGGTGTAAATGGCGTATCAATAGTGAAAACTGAAAATTCCACTATTGTTAAATTTACTTGAACTTTAATTGTGGTGTTTTCTGCTAATATATCATCTGAGGCAAGTTTGATGACTTTTGGATTATAATTCTCATCATAATATTCAATTGTGTAGTTATATTCATTTTTAGTTGAATTTCTAATCCAATGAAATGTCGATTTTCCTGAATTAATTGTACAATTTTGAAATATTTTTGATTCATTTCCAACAAGAATCCATCCTGATTCAAGAGGAATTCCATCAACATCTGTTATTTCAAAAAAATTGGTGGTTATATTACAAATTAAATTAATTGTTTGGAATCCTTTATCAATTTGATATGATTCATACGTAAAATTTACAAGTTTAGTTATGTCTTCATTAAATACATTAGAACTGATTGTTGCCGTAAAATTATAGGCACCGTTTAATACTCTAAGAAAATTAACAGTTCCATTAGCATCAGTTAAGCTGTAGTTTATTAATTGACCATTTTGAAGTAAAGAAATATTTATATTGGGTAATAAATTACCGTGTAGATCAATGGCATTTACTTGTACTTCAAGATACACATTTTCTTTTGCATATTGTTCTGTTCCAATAGTATAGAAAGAACTAGGATTATTTTGGTTGCTATATTCAGTAGCAATCCAATCAACCGAACGAGTAACGCTTGAGATTCGCAATTCATCTAGAGTAGCATTTAACCAACGATCAGTACTCGTTCTTTTACCGAATCTTAAAGCTCCAGTAGAACTAACAATAGTACCCGCTGCATAATTTGATGAAATTTCCACACCATTTATATATATAAAAAATCTATCACTAGAAGAGAGGGTTCCATCATAAACGGCACAGATATGTGTCCATGTATCTTGAAATAAGTTACCTGTATCATAATGTTGATATCCTGAAATAGATGTAGTTATTCTATGATTTACATGTGAAGGATTTGAACCACCATCTACACCTAGCATATATATCTCATTATTATCACTTGCTGCTTTTACCATCACTGGAGCGTCCCACGGGGCCGGAACTATATTTAAATTAATCCAAGCTTCCATAGTTATTTGATATCCAGTAATATCTAGACTGGAACTATGAGGAATTAAAACGTAATCATTAACGCCATCCAAGGATAATCCACCTCCTATTTTTGAGGGAAGTTGGTTCAGATTGCTAATACCACCAAACGTAGTTCCATCATTATCATTTGAAGTACTATCAAGAATTTGTGGATCAGTTAAATCATCATTTAAATGCCAAACTGCTTTATAACTGTTATCCCAAACAGCTGAAGGGTTTTGTCGTGAATTCATTGTTGAATTACCATAATACATAGTAATGTTTGTATCAACAGTAGTAGATAAAAAAGGAACTCGAACCCAAGTAATTAACTGTGCTTGTATATCACTATAGGTTTGGTTAATTACTTCAATTTGATGATCTAACCACTTTCCATTTGCAGAGAATGCGATATCATCACCATCCTCTTGAATATTATAACGCAAGTCTTCATCACGAATAGAAATTAAAACAGGAAAATTAACATGAGATCCTATTCCACTTACTTCATTATGATCAATTGTAATGACTTTATAATAGTTGAAGTAATCTGCATTAAGGGGTGAAGTTGATACAAGATGTTCTGCACCGATAGTATAGAAAGAATTAGGATCATTTTGATTATTATAGGATGTAGTAATCCAACTGGGTGAACGAGTTATACTAGAAATACGCACCTCATCGATGAATCCATCAAAAACTTCATTTAACCAACCTAAATTAAAACCAATATAAAGAGGGTTAGTATTTGTAGCCAATGTTCCGAGTCCAAAATTATATTCACCCATAAAAACTCCATTTATAAGAATTGCTCCAATCGATGAAGAACTTTGATAAACAAAGGTAAAATGTTGCCACATTCCAGCTGTTGCTTGAAAAGTTGTCTCCCATCCTATACCCGCGCCTGAAGGATTTGAAAGCCCAATAAAATAATAATTAGTAGGACTCAATGCAGTATAAAGATCAAAATTGGCTTGTTGCCCATCACCCCAACTTCCATCCATTTTACTTAGAATAGTTCTCCATTGTCCAGTAAAAGTACTTGGTTTGATCCAAGCTTCAACTGTAAGTTGATTAGTTATATGTAAACTTATATCATCAGAAACATCAATTCTTTCACCTGAATCATAAGAAAATTCAATTGAATTGTAGATTTTACCAGTCTCTCCAAATGTCGGATTATCATAATCTGTTCCATCATTTAGATATTTTGTTGAGTCTTTAATTGCATCTGTACCACCTTTCAATTCATTCAAATGCCAAACTCCTTTATAGTTATTATCCCATACACCTTCGGGATTTTGGCGTGAGCTCATAGTAGAATTACCATAATACATAGTGATATTTGTATCTTGAATTTGTGAAAGACTTGGAATTCGTACCCAAGCAATTAATTGAGCGTGAGTGCTACTATATGTTTGATTAAATAACTCAATTTCAAAATCCAACCATTCTTCTGCAGAAGCAAATGCTATATCATCTCCATCAGGTTGAACATCATACCGCAAATCTGTATCTAAAATAGAAATTAACATGGGAAAATTAGAATGGCTTCCAGTGCCTGAAACTTTATTGGAATTAATCGTGATATTTTTAAAGAAATTAAAATAATGAAAATTAACTGGCCTATTTGGAGAAGATATACTATTGTTTAATTCTTTCTCTCTATTATCCTGTATTTTACTTAGTGGTGATAATAAAGATGAATTAAATATTATAGGAAAAATAATTAAAGTCATTAATAAAATCAAAGTCTTTATTCTACATTTCTTTTTAAAAGATTTTAATTTTAACTGAGTCTTCATTTCTTGCATATTTTATCCCCTAATGTTATGAAAACCTGAAAAAAATCCTTATTCCATAAATTAATTACATAAAAGATAATACTTTTAATTTAAATTTTTTTATAAATTGATGAAAATCCAAATTATTAGAAAAATTTTTTCAAGAATTCATTATTTCTCATGTATTATTAATAGAAAAAATGTATAATATTTCAATTAACAAAAATTAAGAAACTTACAAATTATTTTTTCTTAGTATCTATATGATTAGATAAATCAAAGCTACCGGTGAGATATTATTTTAAAGGCAGTTCAGATCTACAAAAATGAGATTTTAATTTATCAAAGAGAATATGGTAAAATATTTGATAAAGAAGCATTTGAAACTCTCAAAAGAAATTTCTTTAGTGATGAAATAGAAAAAGTTCATTATCAAGATTATAGTAAAAGTAGACTTACATATTTTATCGAAAAAGACTTTAAATTACTTTTTTTATTTATTAATGACAAGAAGGATGATTATTTAATTATAAAAAAAGAGCTAATTACTTGCAAAGAAGAATTTTTGAATGAATTTAAGGAATTTTTATCTAATTCGATTGATGTTGATAAATTTAGGAAATTTGACGAGAAAGTTGATTTAATACAGAATAATTTACCCCCTATAATATCAATTGTAGGATTTGGAGGAGTAGGAAAGAGTTC
The DNA here is from genome assembly GCA_013375485.1 of Promethearchaeota archaeon. GTDB lineage: Archaea > Asgardarchaeota > Lokiarchaeia > Sigyniarchaeales > SOKP01 > Loki-b32. Next base: position 10,181 of record JABXKB010000093.1, read on the forward strand.
TATCGCTAATCTTATAAGAACAGAAAAAATACCTATAACATGTGCTTCAGAATTTAGTGCAAACATAGCAAAATTGAAAATTGGAAGAATAAATTTTCTAATTCGCGATTTTACTGGAGAGGAAGAAATCGGTTTTTTATGGAATAATTTCATTAAGAGCAGCGATGCTGTTCTTATAGTTACAGACTCAACTTCAGAAAATGTAGAGAAAAGTAGATTTTTTCTTAAAAAAATAGAAGAAGAAACCCCTTATGCATCTAGAATTGCAATAGGAAATAAAGGACAATTACAAAATTCACTAAACAGTGACCAAATAGAAAAGATCTTTGGATTAAAATGCTATTCGATAAATGCTAATAATCCTGAAAACAGAGATAAACTGATTCAAATAATTATCGATACATTGGAAATGCATGATGAGATTTCCCCAATATTGAAAGTTATTAAACAACAAGAATCTTTGTTGAATGAATTCGAAACTGCACTTATGATGGTTAACATTGAAAGAGCAGATTCTATTTATACTAAGATTTTAGAAATTTGTAGAGATCTTGGAGAAAATCCTTTTGAAATGGAATTCCACAATAAGTATCAAGAAATACTGAATAAATTAAAAAGAGTTGAGAATACGCAAGAACCAATAATTCAAGTCACTTTGAAAAAAGAACAAGAAAGAGAGCTTCAGTCAATATCATCATTAGAAAGTCAACTTAAAGCTTTGTTATTAAACTTTATTAATGATTTAGAGGGTATATTTGGTGCAATTGTGAGTGATCGGGAGGGTTTTGTAATTACTTCTGAAAGTAAAAAAGATCCTGGAGATGAATCGGTTTTAGGAGCGATTGCGGTAACAATTGATACATATATTGAGAGAATTAAAAAAGAATTTGGTAGTGAAAGTAGTTTTTTTAATATTACAAATATTCAAGACAAAAAATTTGCTTATTGTTCAATGGGTTCTAAATCAATACTTTTAACGATTTCTAATTTATCTACTTCTGATACAGAATTAAGAATTTATTCTGAACATGTCGCCTCTAAAATTGAACTTTTATTGGAAGGAAGTAGGAATGTATCTCTCGAGATCCCTGAGATTGTAAAAATTTTATCTAAAACTAAAGATGGGAAAATTCCAAGAGGAGAGTTTTCTTTTAAAATGATTATAACTGGTGATTTTTCAGTAGGAAAAACATCATTAATAAGAAGATTTGTCCAAAATCTGTTTAAGGAAGACTATCATTCTACAATAGGAATAGATATTTCGCAAATAGTTGTAGATTTAAGTGAAAACACAAAAATTAATTTTATAATTTGGGATATTGGAGGTCAAATACCTAAGATGGCACCTTATAGAAAGAGGTTTTATGAAGGCGCTATATTTGCGTTTATAGTAATAGATCTAACACGTCTAGACTGTTTAAAAAGTGTTGATAAATGGTATGATGAAATTACAAAATCTATTGATATGGATATTAATATTGTTTTAATTGGTAATAAATCAGATTTAACTGAAAAATTAATTATTACTGAAAAAGAAATTGAAAGAATTGCAATAAAATACAATTTTCATTATATGATTACATCTGCTAAAACCGGTGAAAATGTAAATGAGGCATTTTTTTATCTTGCTTATAGGTTTTTAGAAAATATTTAGAGCTCAAATATAAATTTTTGATGGCTAAGATTAAATTTATTCTTATCTTCACTATAATTTTTTATAATATATAGTAAAATATCTGTCTCCTGTCTTGTAATAACTGGAAATTTATAGTGAACAGAGTTATATTTAATATCTTTAACCTTTTCCCTATATTTCTTAATAAATTCAATATGTTGCAGCAATCTATTAATATTAATCTCATTATTTAGATTTCTAAGCTTCTCCATATTTTTTTTAAATAATTCCATGAAGTTAGGGTTAATCTCATACCCTATCGAATTTCTTGCAGATATCATGGAAGCCAATGAAGTTGTTCCCATTCCCCAGAACGGATCTAAAATCTTATCTTCATATAGAGAAAACATATTAATCAAACGAAAAGGTATTTCTAAAGGGAATGCTGCGGACCGTTCCCTCAGATTTCTATATTTAGGATGGATTTTGTTTAAATTCTGAGAAGTTCCTCTTACATCCCCCCATATATCTGAAAACCACTTATTTCTCTCTTCCCAAAAAAAAGCACTATTATATCTATTTTCTGATTTTGGTGGTAACTTTCGTTTAATAGATCCTTTCCTAAAAATCAAAATATATTCGTGTTCAAGAGTAACATAAGCATGAGGAGGTAACATCCCTGAACCTAGGAATTTATTGGGACTATTCGTTGGTTTTCTCCATAAAATGCAAGGTAGTTCAATGAAATCATTATTATGAAAAAAATTAGTTATTTGAACATGATTTGGAAATAATTGAAAATTTTTACCAATTTTTCTTGTGGCATCTCCGATGTTTATGCACGCAATGCCCCCTAGTTTTAAGACACGTGCTACTTCTTTCCACACTTTATCTAATTCTTGATGCATTAAACCAAATGCTTTTTTACTATCCTCAACTTCGAGTGAATGTTTAATCTCCTCATTTAAAGAAGAAAATAATTGATCCCACATTTCAATCATGGGGTAAGGTGGAGAAGTTATCATTAAGTCTATAGAATTAGACGCAATCTCACTCATGTTATATGAATTTTTGAAATATACTTTATGCTCTGTTTCCATTATCCTTTTACGTTTTAAGTTATTAAATTATGGTAATTTTTTAAAAATTAAAAATTCAAATTCTATACAACAATATTTTATTAAACATTTATATAAATTATTATCAAATATTAGATAAAGATGAGTCGTAGCGCAAAAGTTAATCAAATAATCTTAAGAATCTTTCATGAGGATCGTTCTGGAAATTAATTTGGCTTGATAAATGAGAGATTTTAAATTTTTAGTCTAAAACCTGATCAAAATATCCAATAATTCTCAGTTTATTATCAAATCGAGAAAGATCTGTAATAATTCCTTTTAATCCAGAGCCATTATGATAAAGAGGTTTATCAAATTTCATACTGACTATTCCATCGCTTCCTGGAAGTATTTCGTCTCCAGCAATAATTTTAAACGGTGTAATTTTTAAATCTGCTAAAGCATTGTATTGAATACCATTTCCTGGTTTAATTGCATTTTTTTTGGGTTTATAAAATTGATTGATAGAGACTTTTGCTTTAATCTGATTTTCCGGTCTATATAGTCCTTGATTAATTAATATATTATCTCTACTGATCTCATCTGCTGAGATATTACCTTTTAATGCAAGCCCGACACGATCACCTTTTATAGCAGTTTTAAAATCTCTGTCATGTTTTTGGATACTCCGAATAATTACTTTTTTACTAGGGCCATTATATCCAGTTAATTCCAGCATCTGACCAGTATTGACTCTACCCTCCTTGATTATTCCTAAAATAACTGTACCAATACCTTTTACTGGAAAAGAATGGTCTATTAGGATTTTGGTGATTCCATTAATTTCTATATTTAATTCTTGGTGTGCTAACCCAATTTCAATTATTTTTTTTTTTAAATTAATATAATCTTCCTTGAGCCTTAAATCGAATATTTCTGTATCTTTTAAACTTGTTGTATCAAGAATATTTTTAATTTTAATTTTAAAATCTGACAATTTCCATTCATTATTTGAATTAATACCTGAAATAATTACTAAGCTTTTAGTTTCAAATAATCGGTGAAACAAATCCATCCCTACTATAATTTCACCAATAATAGAGTTCAAGCCAATATTTAGATCGATAACTAAAACATGAATATTAGTTAAAACTAGTGTTTGTAAAAAAGGTTTAATTTTATCAGGGTATTCTAAAGGAGTTAAAGCGCAAAATATTTGATTTAATTCAGCATCAAGACGATTATAAAATTGAATATCTGATGTTGTGCCAAGAGCACCTAAAGCTTGTCCTATAAGTTTATTGTGTTCTAAATTTTCCCCAAAAATTCCTACAATGAAATTATGTTCTACAGATTCACTCATTAAATCAGTAAAATATTTTGTGAAACAAAAATTTTATGTTCAAAAAGGAAAAGTTTAAATTTTTAATTTAACCTCGGATTTTTAACATTTTATTTATAAAATCTATAATTAATAATATTAAATTGGATATTGTTTGATTAGCATGGTTAGAAACTCTAAGGTAAACCAAATTGTTTTAATTATCTTCGATGCTATTCGAGCAGAACATTTATTTGGTTTGATAAATGAGGGAAAGCTTCCAAATATAGCACAAATTGCAGAAAATGGAATAAAATGCTCAAATTGTATTACTTCATATCCCGCTATTACTTTTCCTTGTTATGGTAATATAGTTACTGGCTCGTATTCAGGGTATTATCCTAAAGAAGGAAGTGCTGTTCCAATGTATCATTGGGTAAATAGGATGGACCCTCCGTCAACGAGTAAAAAACCACCGTTTATTCGTAATTATGGAGATAGATCACAATCATTAAAAATAAATAACGATATTGGCAAAAATGTAAGAACTATTTTTGAACAAGCACCACAAGGAAATGCATTAAGTTCTTTTTGTTTTTTATATCG
>JABXKB010000385.1 GCA_013375485.1 Promethearchaeota archaeon
TTATCAGGTTTTTTTACAAGATCCTTCACTATTTTGGAAAATGCATAAAGAAATAGAAGATCTTGTTGGTACAGCAGATCCTAATCAAGCACATTTAGCTATTGCTGAATTAGAAAAGAGGGGGAAAGTGAAAGCCGTGATTACGCAGAATATCGATATGTTGCATCAAAAAGCGGGAACTGGCACTTATGGTGCTAATATTTATCAGTTACATGGAGAATATGGGAAACTACAGTGTATTAAATGCAAAAAAGAATTTAGTTATGATGGGATTGATACTAAAAATGTAGATTATCCTGTATGTGAGTGTTCAGGATATATCAAACCCAAAGTTATTTTATTTGGCGAATCTCTTCCTCACGGTGTTTTAGAAGGTGCAATGAATGAATGCAGTAATGCAGATTGTTTAATTGTTGTAGGAAGTTCTCTGTTAATTTCACCAGCCAATTTTATACCATCAATTGCTAAACAGTATGGTGCTCAGCTCATTTTTATAAATAGAGAAAATACAATCATGGATGATCTAGCTGATGTATTTCTAAAAGGTAATGCTGGTGAGATCTTCACACAATTACTTAAGATCATAAAAACTTAATATAATAGTCTGAGTTTAAAAAAAGTTGTGGATTTATTCAGCTTCCTTTATTTCTCTATGTTCTTTTGTTATTAAAAATCTGATAATCTCGGTGATATTCTTTATTCCGTGATAATCTCTAATAGATTCTAATTTATCGAACAAATCTTTTTCTAATGAAATGTGAAATTCATGCTTTTCATTGTTCATAAATTAAATATTTATTGATTTTATTTAATATTTTTACAATTTATGGATTCACTATGGATACATTTGGATATAAATTGGATAGTTTTATATATGATTTAATATCTATTAGAACTGGAGAAACGAATAATAGTAATTAGTATTAGATTAGAAAAATAACATCCAAGATCGCGTAATTGAGAAATTTCATTAGTTTGATCGTTTCAATCCACATTGAATAAGACAATAAAATTCTATAATAAATAATAAAAATTCAAAAAATGATTCAACTATTATTAGCAATATTTATACTCATAGGTGGAATAGCTCTTATTATATACGCTAGTTTGAAAGCAGTTAAACATTCTGCTATTCTAGCTGCAGCTTTGGGAGTATCTCCATTAATAATTGGTGTAACCTTGGTTTCCATCGGAACGGATATTTCAGAAATCTTTAATTCAATCATATCTTGTTCATTAGGGCATGGTGATATTGATGTTGGAGATTCTGTTGGTTCAGATTTGACACAACTTACCCTAGTATTTGGATTGTTACCTATAATTACTGGAGCAATCTATATTCATAGAAGGGATATAATTATTTTAGGTGCATGTGAAATTTTATCGTTAATAGTTATCTTCTCGGTTGTTGAGAAAGGTTATATTACACGACTAAACGCAATATTAATGGTTGGAAGCTTAGGAATTTACATTTGGTTAATATACAATGCTAATAAGGAGAGTATTTTGCATAGAGTAGAAATGATTGAGAAAATTGAAGCTCCTAAAAGCAAGAAATTTCACTTCCTTATTGCTGCTTTAGGATTTGGTGGTGTAACATTAGCTGCTTATATGATTGTCCAATCAGTTATTTATATTTCAAGTTTTCTGAATATACATGAATATATTATTAGCTTTTTTATCGTTGCTGTGGGTACCTCACTTCCGGAATTAGCTGTAGACATTAATGCACTTAGACTAAAACATCACTCAATCGCCATTGGGGACATTGTTGGCTCATGTATAGTAGATTCAACCCTTTCTATAGGTATTGGGCAAGTTTTGTTTCCACAAGAAGTAACAGCTGCACTCGCAGTACCTACCGTTCTCTATACTTTAATAGCAAGTTTCATTGTTTTTATACTAATTGCTTCAAGACGAAAAATTGATAAAAAAGCAGGAATATTATTTATATCTCTTTATTTTCTGTCTTATGTATTTCTTTTTACTTTTTGGATTTGAGTGTAAATTTTAAATACAAAAAGTCAATTTAGGTTGGCATATAGAATTTACATAATGCACATTGATTAGCTCTCAATCTCCTTTCTGGTCCTAAGATTATTAATCTTTCGCTCATATCTCCCCCACATTTCGGGCAGCTTTTTGCAAAATTTTCTTTAATTGAATTCAATACTTTTTGTATTCCTTTTTCTAAATTTATTAATTCATTAGCATTCTGGATAATTTTATCAGCGGATATCATACCAATACCTTTAATCCATGCTAACTGTTCTGGTTTAGACTTTGCAATCTCTTCTATAGACTTTACACCAGCATTTATTAACCTTTCAGCTGCTGCTGGACCAATGCCACGAACTCGAACTAATTCTTCAATCAAAAAAATCTTATTATTTTGCTAATTTTGAATCTAATTATAAATAATAATGTTAATTAGACAAAATAAAATTTGAGATGAGTAAATGAAAATAAAAATAAAAAAAAAAAGATTTTATTGCTCTAATTGGCGACCTACGCCAGTATACATTAAATATCCACCAGCAATCGCTAAAATCAAGCCTATCGCTCCCATTACTAACCTAAATGTTGAGTTATTCAAAAAATTCGATATAAAAATTCCATACATAAAGATTATTAAAGCAGCTGCTCCAAAAATAAAAAATTTCCACTTCTTTCTTAATTCTACGTCTTCAAATTTCTTATATATTTGGAATGAAAAGTAGAAGAAAAGAAAAGTTGGGATAGTTTCAATAATTAAAAGGTAAAAGAAGAAAGGAAGCATCCAATGGGGACTCCAACTTTCTGGATCAATCTCTACACCCAATCCTTCAACATAGACGAAAAAGATCATGCAAAACATGGCGATCCCAAAGGCTATGAGAATTACTAATTGTTTAATGGGAGTAATAACTTTTTCTGATTTTAACAGTATTAAATCAAACACTACGAGAAATATAACTGAATAAAAAATCCCAAAATTCGTTAAGTAATTCAAAAATAAGATTACATCGACATTATCGAGTGGAGCATATATGAAATTCATAAATAATCCAATGGCGGCAGATAAATAGAATCCTGAAAAGATTATATTTAATCGTTTTCTGTCTCTTTTAAGGATTTTATATGCTAAAAAGATGAAAAAAAAGCAAATAAGTCCTTGAGCCAGATATACTGTTAATGCTCTGGTTAGCGTCAATTGATATAAACTCATGTTAAAAACACATTAAATGTTAATTTTATTTTAAAATATAATAATTAGTTAATGTAACAATCTATCATTCTATATTTATTATTGTTGTTTTTTTTCCACTAGGAAAAATACAACCCATTCGATTGATTTTAAAAAAAAATGTAAGGATATTTATTCAAGTTGGCGTCCTACTCCATGATATATCAAATATAATGAAATGAGCGTAGGTAAGGATATAAGTGACCAAATGAATCTAAAGTTATCAATATTTAAAGTGTTAGAAAATGAAGTCCCATAATAGAGAAAGAAGTAAGCAAAAATTCCGATCATGAAAAACTTCCACTTTTTTTTCAAATATTCATTCTCGAATTTTATATATATCTTTATCGAATAATAAAGAGTTGGAAAAATGACAATACTTGTACAAACTATAATAGAATATATAAAAAAACTCCAACTCCAATC
>JABXKB010000094.1 GCA_013375485.1 Promethearchaeota archaeon
ATAAATTCTAAATATTTTACATAATTTTGATATATAATTATATTCAAAATTCAAATTAATTATTACTAAAATTTAATTCTGTTATAATGAATCTTAAAAAAGCTATCTCAGAAATATCGGAATTATTAGAAATATTATTTCAAGATAGAGAAAAAATATTGAAATTGTCTCGTGAAATAATAAGAAATTGCAGTATTGCAATAAAAAATGTTCATAGAAAAGAGTTTGATAAATTTCAAGAAAAAGTCAATCATATTAAAATAAACCATCAGAGTTTGGTAAAATTAGTTAATACCAATCCTGGTGTTTTTTTTAAATATTTAAAAACTCCTGAGCAAGAATATGCAGAATCAATTATATTTTATTCAATAATTTCAAAAAATAATATTCCAACACCTTTAGAATTAAAAATTAGTCCTTTAAATTTTATTTTAGGTTTAGCAGATGTAATTGGAGAATTACGAAGATATGCATTGGATAACATTAGAAATTCCCAAGTTGAAGACTTGAATGAAATCTTGGAGAGTATGGATGAGATTTTTACTTATTTATTTACTATTGATTACCCCTCCGCAGTAACTCAAGATTTAAGGCATAAAGTAGATGTAGCTAGAAATATAATCGAGAAAACAAGAGGAGATATTTCTCTAGCGATACAAATGGATGATTTGAAAAGCTGTTTTGAAAAAAACATGTAAAACCAAAATTATATAATTTCTCTATATGAAAGTGGATAAAATATGAGCAAAGTAAAGAAAAGTGTACTAGTTGCAGGAACATTTGACCTTATTCATGCGGGGCACATATATCTAATCAATGAAGCTTCAAAATTAGGAGATGTATATGTAGTTGTAGCTACTGATCAAAATCGTGAACTCTTTTCTGGAGAACGTCCAATAATTCCCCAAGAACAAAGATTGGAAGTTATAAAAAACCTAAAAAATGTAAAAGACGCAAGATTAGGAAGGAGTGATAATGATACGCTAAAAACTGTTGAGGAAATCAATCCAGATATTATTCTCTTAGGTCCAGATCAGAAATATAGTATTGATCTTTTAAAGGATGAACTAAAAAAAAAAGGTTTAAATCATATCGAGGTTATGAGACTAAAAACCTATTATGATAAATATGAATTATCTAGTTCAAGATTAATTAAACAAAAAATTATTGAAAAATATAAGGATAATAAGAGGATAAGTTCTGAAAATGGAAGATAATGAAAAAATCTCTCCGGAAAATTATTCAAACTGGTTTGCTCTTTATCATCTCTGTCAAAATATTGGAAGTCAAAAAGCTATTCATATAAGTAGTGTCGAATTCAGCAAGATTCTAAACTTATCTCAACAAACGGCATCAAGAAGAATTAATGATTTAGAGGATCTGGGCTGGATTGAACGGAAAATTAAAGGGAAAGAACAAGTAATTCGAATCACTAAAAAAGGTGCCGATGTAATGCTTTTAATGTATAAAAACCTAAAACAAATTCTTCAAGATATCTTGATAGTAGGTGAAGTAACTGAAGGAATTGGAGAAGGAGGGTACTATGTTAGAATTCCAGAGTACTTAGCTCAATTTGAAGAAAAATTAGGATATAAACCCTATTTTGGTACATTAAACCTCCAATTAAGCGACCTTAACAATGATTTATTAGAGGAAAATCAAAAAAGTCGAATTCCTATTAAAATCGAAGGATTCAAGAAAGAAGGTCGAACATATGGACTTGTGGAATGTTATAATTGCTCAATATCTCGCTTAGATAATCAAGATAAAAAACTGAGTTGTGCAATTTTGAAGATTAAAAGAACGCATCATAAAAAAAATATTGTAGAAATCTTAGCAGAACCATACTTAAGAGATCTTCTCAATTTGAAAGATGGTGATCGTTTGAGAATTCAATTTTGAGAGATTGGAATAATGTTCTTCATTTTATTTTTCTGCTTTTTTAATTTGGGTTGATATTTTAATACTTCTATAGATATAAGTTCCAAGAACAAGCCACATATAAATAAATAAAAATTCTGCTACAAACCCAAAGAAAAAAGCGAATAACATTGTTATAAAAATATAAAATAATCTTTCAGATCTAGCCATCAAACCTATATCAAAATCTCCTTTGAAAAAAACCTCCGCTCTAGCTCTACAATAACTAATCATAAAAGAAATTAAATATGCTATGAATAAGATTAATTTCATATCAATATAATCCCATAAATAATTTTTCCAATTGAAAATTATAAGTCCAAAGAAAATGAAAAATTCTGATATTCTATCCATTACAGAATCAAAAAATGCTCCAAACTTGGTTGATTTTTGGGTTAATCGAGCGATAGTACCATCGCATCCATCCATAATCCCTGTAATAAATACTAAAATAGAAAATATCAAAAGATTTTGAAAAAGTGAAATCCAAATAAAACTTAAAATAGCAAAACAAAGCATAAAAATTGTAGTTAAATTTGGGGTGATTCTAATTTTAATTAATCCTTTAGCCAATATTTGTATTAAGGGTTTGAATATGAATCTTAATCGGTATTTAGAGGGCATAAATAATATATAGTCTGATGTTTTTATAATTTTAATAACAGATATATTAAATATATAATTAACTCATTTATACAAAATAGAGATTGAAAACTCTTGAAATTACGTTTGATTTTAAAAACAACTACTAAGAAAAAAAAAGATGTAAACCTAAAGATTAATATTGCTCCAAGTAAACATATTGGTTTTATAAATTTTATAAATTTAGCTTTAAGTCAGGACTCACCAATAGAATTGTCTTTTGAAAAAATCTCAAAAACTGGTGAACGAGAAGCAAGTAAAATAGTTGGGCAATTTAAACTTCAAGGAAAAGCAGATTCACAATTATACGAGTTAGAAGAGCAAATTCAGAACGAAGAACGAAAGCGAAAGAAACTCCAACAAAAGAGAAAACAACATTAAATTCTATAATTTCTAAAAAAGTAAGTATAATTGATAGTGAATTTATCTAAAAATAAGTCAATCTCGACCGGATATATCCTAATATAATTGATATAATCTTGATAATAGTAAAGATTTAGATTTTTCATTCTAAAATCAATTCGCTTTTCTAGGAACTTCTTTTGATATTGATCTAGCTTTATTCTTGTCGAATTTTTTAACCCCTCTATTAATATATCTATATTTGAGGGTTTTATTATAGATGCCAAAGTTTTTTACACCAAAACGCCTGCTATTTTGATTTTTTACTCTAGTTTATTAAGAAATTACCAATATTAAAATTCTTTGGAAGAAAAATTTGTGATTGATAATGGAATGTAACACATAAAATAGATTTTGTGGTAAAAAAAATCTAAATAGAAGTAAATTCAATTGAAAGAGATAAATCCGAGTTTAATGAGATTTTTACATACATTATAGACTTGGCTTTGATTTATATTTAAAAGATTAGCAATTTGATTAATTGATTTTTGTCCATTTATTTGTTCATAAACGTGACATGAACTATCTCCTGTTAAATAGTACTTAGGATTAATTTTTTTGGAAGTTGTGAAATTGGGAATAAATTCATAGTATTCTGGACTTTCTTCAACATTTTTTATTTCTTTTTTTGGCTCGAAAGGTTTTACATCATCTTCTACAAAACTATTGAAAAATTCGAATATTTTGTTATTCGTCTGATCTTGATTTTTTCTATTTTCTTCTTCAAGAATTAAATTAACCACATCTTCATATTGTTTAAAATAATCTAACTTTCCATTCCAATTTGAAATTTGCTCAATACTAAATTCTTTCAAAAAATTATAAGAAATTTTTTTTAAAAATTGTTGTACGTTTAATAAATCAGATTTATTGTCATAAGTAGCAAGATAGATTAAATCTGGAACATTTGAATCTTTTAAAAAGGATAACTTTAGATTATTGTTTGACAATTTTAACTCTCGAATAGTTCCAAGTTGCTCAAATGAATCAGAAAAAGAGTTTAATGCTGAAAAAAACCCAGATATCATAATGAGATTATCCTCCTGAGAAAGAAGATTTTTAATGTTTGAATTAGAAAAATTTTTAGAGAATAAAGGTAATCCATCTTTAATTATTATAACGTCGCAAATCATTAATCTCAGGAATTAATATCAAATATTTTTAAAAATGTTGAAAACTTATTTAATAATTCAATAGTATCTACGTAATTTGAAAAAAAAAGAATTATAATACATCTGTGATATCAGTGTAATATAATTATTCTTTTCACCATGATTCGAATACGAGCTCCTGGCCGGATTAATTTATTTGGAGAGCATCAAGATTATTTAGATTATCCTATTATTGCGATGGCAATATCGAAATATATATATTTAGAAGCAAAAAAAACATCTAGTTCATATCTTTCAATAGAACTGTCAGATCTAAATGAAGATTTTGAAATAAAACTAAATAATAAAGAATTGGAGTATTTTTCAAAAAGAGATTATCTTAGGAGTGCTTATAATCAATACTTAAGAAAAGGTTTCAGATTTCAAAAAGGGTATAAAATTAAAATTACTGGAGACATCCCAATTAATGCTGGAGCTGCAAGTTCCTCAGCATTAGTTATAGCTTGGTTATTTTTTCTAAATTTAATCAGCAGAAATCGTCAAAAAATGAATAAATTTCAATTATCCTTAATGGGATACGATACAGAAGTAGAAGAATTCAATGAAGGAGGAGGAATGATGGATCACTTTACTTCAGTTTATGGTGGATTAATATATCTAGAACCAAAAAAAAATGAACCTGAGGTAATTAATAAAAACATAAAACTTGATGGTTTTGTATTGGGGAATTCTTTAGAAAAAAAAGAAACTGTGGAAGATTTATTTAGAGTTAAAGACATTACAAAAAAAGCGTTTATGGAAATAAAAAAAATCATGCCAAAATTTAACCAATATCTGAGTTCATTAGAAGAAGTAAAGAAATTTTTACCTAATCTTAAAAAAAAATATCAGAAAAAAATTATTGGAAATATAATAAATCGTGATATTACCATTCAAGCAAAGAAATTAATTTTCAATAGCTATTTTGATAAAAAATTTAAAGATTATAAATTTAAAAACAATTTCTATATAAACTTAGGAAATTTATTGAATGAACATCATTATCAATTAAAAGAGAATATTGAAGTATCAACAGATAAGATCGAGAAAATGGTATCAAATTGCTTAGAATTAGGTGCTTTAGGAGCAAAAATTAATGGTTCTGGCTTTGGGGGTACTATGTTTGCGTTTTTTCCGAATAATGAAGATCTGCTTGTTGAATCAATAGAAAAAATGGGAGGAAAAGCATTTAAAATAAAAACAAGTAACGGTGTGGAGATCTATTGAAAGCTGTTATATTATGTGCGGGTTTAGGAAAACGTTTAAGGCCATATACAGATTCATACCAAAAATCAATGATACTTATTCATAGTAAGCCATTATTAGAATATATCATAAATGGATTAATCTATGCTGGGTTCAAAAGTCTAATTATCGTTGTAGGATATAGGAAAGAACAAATTATCAGCTATTTTAAGGATGGAAATGAATGGGGGATAAAAATTGAATATATTGAGCAAAAAACACTTAATGGTACGGGCGGAGCAGTATTAGAATGTGAAAACTTAATTCAAGATTCTCATTTTTTTTTAACATGGGGAGATATTTTAGTTCCTTATAAAATATATAAAGAAGTAGTGGAAGTATTTGAAAAAGAGAATCAAGATTATATACTTGTTACAAATTATGCAGGAGATCCATATAAAGGTGGTGCTGTTTATTGTAAGAATGATTTCTTAATTGATATATTAGAAAAACCACCAAAAGGTAGCTCTAAATCAAATTTGAATAATTGTGGAATTTTTATTTTTTCAAAAGAAATTTTTAAAGTTTTACATACTATAAAACCTTCTATTAGAGGTGAAATCGAACTGACAGAGGCGTTAAGGATTGGAAATATTAAAATGGATTGGCGAATTAGAATTATAAAAATGGAAATAAATCAATTTAGAGGAGATTTTGGGGATAAAAACAATTATAAGAAATTAAGTATTAATTCGAATTGGTTAAAAGAATTAGTCGGTAATCATAGATACCAAAGAAAATTTAAATAAATTTAATCGAAAAATTTATCACAATATCTTGAATATATGTAACCTATATAAAAATGTTTAAAACCTTAATATAAAATAATATATTTTAATAACTAGGAAAAAAAAAAATTATAAGTGAACGAATTTATGGAAAAACCTTATCAAGTTGAAATACCCGAAGAATTTGAAATTGGAGAAAGAGAAAGCCAACTTACCAAAGTATTTAATTGGATCGGAAAGAATTTTAAATTTATTCTTGTTCCTGGCTCTGTAGATGAAGATTTATCAGCAAGGGTGCTAGAATATGAAAAAAACAAAAGCCAAAGAAAAATGATCCGGAGATTCAAAACCACACTCACAATCTTAGGAATTATTCTTATCTTGGTCGTGGCAAGTTTTGCTGTTTTTCCCTCATGGATTTCTCCGTATCCATTTGAAGTAGCTAATGGAGTTCTGAGTGGAAATTGGGGGGCTCCATCAACAGATCATCCATTAGGACAAGGAAAATTTGGACGTGATATTTTAGCAAGAATGATATTTGGAGCAAGATCTTCTTTAACAGTAGCTCTACCAGCTATTACGTTTAGCGTAATTATAGGTGTAATACTTGGAGTGATTGCAGCATATTTTGGAGGGTGGATAGATTCAGTAATAATGAGAATTTGTGATATCTTCCTTGCATTTCCTGGATTGATCCTTGCGGCTGTATTTATTGCTATTATGGGTATGCATATTGAAAACATAATGCTCGCAATTGGTATTTTAGGAGTTCCTTTTTATGCCCGCTTAATAAGGGGAAATGTATTACAAGCACGCAACTTACCGTATGTAGAAGCTGCAAGAGTGTCGGGTGCGGGAAATTGGAGAATTATGTTTCGGCATATACTACCAAATTGTATTCAGCCTGTAATAATTTCTTTTACCTTCAATGTTGGGGGTATAATATTAAGCTTAGCTGGACTAGCTTTTCTAGGATTCCGAGACCCTACCTTGATTGAATGGGGAGGAGATCTTTCTGAATCAAGACTTTTCCTACAAACAGCGCCATGGGCATCATTTTGGCCCGGTTTTATGATTTTACTTACCGTATTAGGTTTTATGTTGCTTGGAGATGGCTTGAGAGACGCTCTAGATCCAAGATTGAAAAATCTGTAAACTAAATTAATTTTATTTTTCTCCATTTTTTTGACTCTGATATGAAAGGGTCAAAAGTAGCAATAGTTACTTTAAGATTTAAATATAAATAGATCAAAGATATTATATTAAACTAAATTCATACTAAACCTTTAATTTATAACTATGATCTAAATGAGGATAAGAACTCGAAAAAATCTAAAAAAAAAAAATGCAATTATTACTTTTCTTTTTTTGCTTCCCCTTATTAGTTTTGGTGCTTATGCTGGTTTATGTTTTTACATAATTGATGATGTTGCTTCTTATACTCTGAAACTAGATCCCCCAGATACACAATATTTTTATAAATTAGATGAAATCTTAGGAAATTTCACTAATTTAGAAAAAATGGCTCATATTTATGATAACCAGATGGAAGTGTTTCACATGCCTACAAATATTAGTGTTGATATTACTTTTACTAACAACACTTATTCAGAAGTAAAAACTTGGCATAGTACTGATAATGGAGCCTTGAAAATAGGGTATACTCTAGCATCACAATGTTTTAGATATAAGGCAGCTATAAATGAGGGGAATGTCGAAGAATTTATAAATGCTACCCGAATGGTAAAAAAATGTGTGTTTGCTTTCAGTAATATGTTGGCAGCTCCTAACGGAGGCATTGGGTCTAATTATCCGGGAACCCCTGCGAGATTTGTTTGTGCTCCTGAGAATCGAAAATATCACCCATGGATTTTTGATGAACATCCGAGACACTTTAATGGTACTGGAAAATACCAAAAATGGCGAGTACGTCTTCATACAAGCAGAGATGAGCTTGCTGGTTATTTTTTGGGATTTGCTTGTGTATTAAAATTTATTGATCCTACTCTCGATGGGGATAGTAAATGGTGTGTAGAACGTGTAAAATTATTAGTAGAACAGATGATTGAAGGTTTTAGAAAAACCAATTGGCTTGTTTTGGGGGGAGAAGGCGAACCAGTCGGGTCAGATTTAAATCCTTATTTTGAAGGGAGTGCTTGGCAATTAACCTTGCTTCGAATAGGCGCCACAGCTTTAACCGAAAAATATGATTCATTATATCAATATGCTGCGGCTAAAATGTTATCTATGAATGAAGCTGCTATGGGGGGAAAACAAAATACTGTTTATGATACATATGCACTTGCTTTTGGAATGGATATTGAAATTGCTTTAATTCTACTTGAAGATAATCCCACATTACAATATCACTATATTAAAAATTTCGAGAATAAGTTTTATAAATATGTAAGATATCATCGGAATGCTTTTTTTAATATTGGACATCTTGTTTTTATGACATTAATAAAAAATCCAATCAAATTTGAAGATCCAAATTATAATAATGAAATGATAAGATGGGACGTGCTCGATCAATTATGGAGATTCAACACTTCTGGATGGGGGAATGGGATTAGAAATTACAATCTCACAATAAGACCAAACTCTACACGAATAACCAGCCTTAATCCTGAAATTGCTAAAGGGGAAATTGAACCTAACAAAGAAAAGTGGCGAAATTTCTTTGATTATAATGTTTATGGGAGTCTTTTTTCATGGCTCGAAGATGTCCTTGATTTCGAAGATGATTTACATATTTTACCCCTAACAGTTTCAGAAATGGGAATACACAGTTTTCTGTTTGAACATAGTAAATTCTATGGGGAGGGTGGTAATCCAACTGGAAATGGACTTTCCCAAGCTGTACCTACATCTTACATTGTTGTATATTGGATGGGAAAGGCATTCAATATTTTTTAATTATTAAATTCTAAGAGAAAAACTTATACCTTTTTATATTAGATGTTAGATTAGTATTTGAAATTACCATCTAAAGATATCTCTACCAAATTTTTAACTTAAAATGTAAACAACAATTAAAATAAAGGGAACAATAGATTGGGGCAAATTCTTGATAAAAAGAGATTGATTATTTTCTGTGATCATGCTAATTTATTTCATAACATTGAAGAACTAAAAATTAGGATTAACTATTCAAAATTAAAAAATATTTTTTCTCGAAATCATCATTTTATAGGATTTTTTATGTATATGGGAATCCCTGATAAGATTTTGCCCAAAAAACAGAATTTTCTAAATTACTTAAGAGCTCAAGGCTTTATAATTCAACCAAAACCCATTATGATCTCTCCAACAGGCAAAAAAAAACAAAAAGGCATCGATGTTTTCATATATAAAGATATTGTAGAATTAGCTGAAGAAGATACATATGATAAAGCAATATTAATAAGTGGAGACTCAGATTTTCTGGATGTTGTAAGAAAACTAAAAGAATTAAAGAAAGAAATTGAGATATGGAGTTTTAAAAAATCTACTTCACAATCTCTCATAGAAGAGGCGGGTCAAGAAAATGTTCATTATATTGATGAAATATTAGATGAAATTAGATATTAATTTATAAAAAAGTCACAAGTTTAAATATTAAAATTTAGAATTATGGATGTTTTTTTTAAAAACTTTTCTCCTACTTGAGAGAATGTTGAGAAGATTTTCTAATTAAGTCATTCGCTAATCTCGTTTCCCTTCGAAAAAACTCTTCTCTAAAATTCTCTCTTTTTTTCTGAATTTATTGCTATAATATAGGCATGTAATTATGAATGTTTAATTTAATCAACTTTATAAAAATTGGACTATTCAAGAAATATTAACAAAGTTTCGTATTGATTGTTATAATAAAAACAATTATTAACAAATTTTAGATGAGAGAAATGAGTGAAGAAAATAAATATCGGAACAGATATATTTATAAGGAAACATATGAGGCAGCTATTGGAACATTTGCATTAGCCATAGTATTTCTGTTTGTTGCAATATTATCATTATTTTTTAGATCTTTTGAAATTGAGTTTATTGGACTTGCCTCCTGGGGGTTCTGGCTCTTTATTCCGGCTTTTTTTATCTTTCTTGGAGGATTTTCACAACTTTATCGAAATTACAAATATAAACAAGTTGTTAAAAGTGCTCTTGCCCAACGTAACTTTCAAGGTACTTATAAACTTGAACACATCGCTTTAGAAATTGGTATGAAACCAAAAATTTTACTCAATGTCTTGTTAGATTTAAGAACTAATGGAATTATAAAGTATAGTTTTGATGCTGAAACAGGAAAAATCATCTTAGGTCAACCAATTACTTATCAGCCCGCGACTGAGTATGTCCCTCCCGCCAAAAAATTGGAGACTCCTTTACCAACAGAAGGGAAAAATTACTGTGTCTATTGTGGTCATAAAATGGAAGCAGGTGGAAATTTCTGCCCCAATTGTGGGTCTAACCTTTAACTTTATTAAATTTTTTTCCTTTTTCTTTTTATATTAGTCCTTTTGGTAATTTTAAAAGAGTTTTATTGATGATTTTATTTCTGAATTAAGTTCTTCTTCTATCAGAGAGAAGTATTCCACCGATACCTACATTTTCAGGCAAATTTTTTTTAATAACTACTACTATATGTTCTCTTGGAGGTTTATAAGCTTTTTCGATTGTATCTGTAATTTCTTTAATCAATATTCTTTTACCTCCAAATTTTCCAGTTTGGGACCATCTATTGTGATATTTGGCATCTTTTTATAACCTCAAATATATTTTTAAAATGAATGAGCACAATATTTTATACTTTCAGTTTACTATAAAATTAAATTTTAAACCATTAAATTCACCTAAATTTTGCTCGTATTTAAAAAAAGAAAAAGAATGTTTTTTTTGAAGTGCTATTAATTATAAGGTAGTTGTTATTTTCTGTTTTTTTTCTGAATGTAATTTTCTAGCTTCTTCTGTTAATTTATCATATTTTTCTTTATTAATAGGGAAGAAGATCATACTTATAATACCGAGAACTAGAAAGATTGTTGGAAAAATAAACATTAAACTGCGTAAGCCGAAAATATTCTCTGTTTCAATCGTAGTAGGGTCAAAAAGAGCCCAATCTGTTCCAATAAAAACAAGAGCAATTGTTATATAAATAAACAAATTAGTTAGTTTAACTACAAATCCATTTATACCATAATATCCTGCTTCTCTTCTAATTCCAGTATTCAATTCATCTTCATCAATTATAGCTGAAATTGTGACATCTCTAACAATTAAAACCCCCGCCAATCCAAAGCCCCAAATTAAAAGTGTAATAAATCCACCAATTGCATTGGATATAAACATGAATGGTGTCAAAGTAGCAATAAATACTATTAATGACGAAATGTATGCTTTTTTAGCTCCAAGTTTTTTAATAATGATCCGCCATGGAAATACAAAAACCAACGCTGCAATAAAACCTGTTCCAAGCATCAACGATTGAAAAAAGGCGTCTTGAACGCCCAAGACATAATCACCATAAAGAGGAAATACTGTAGGAAGCATACCAAATGAATACCAGAGACCAAAATTACCGACAAGATAAAGCCTAAATGATTTATTTTTAAATGTATATTTCAATGAAGTAATAAATGAGGGTGCGCTTTCAGGATCCCTTGAAAATTCTATTCTCTCCTTTAAACCGAATTTTATAAAAATAAACCCTGAAATACCACATATAATCGAAATAACTATCGCAGTAAAACTGAATTCAGTGAAATATTGCGGATTATTAAATTCAGATATAAAAATTCCTGGTAAAATAAAAGCAATTAAAAGAGCAATAACTTGAAAGAATTGTATTGAGGTGTTTGCTTTCGCTCTTTGATCCAAATCTCGAAACATTTCAGGAAACAATGATGTTTGATTCAATGAGTACATAGTATAAAATAATTCCCAGATGATAATAATGACTAGAAGATAAAAAAATGCTGCAATATCATTGCCTCTGGGTGGCGTCCAAAGTAATACATTTAAAACAAGTAAAGGGATTAGTCCCACAATGATGAATGGTTTTCTACGACCCCACTTAGTGCTTGTACGATCTGAGATTGCCCCTAATAAAGGATCATTTATAGCATTCCAAATTGACCAAATAATAAAAGCCAGTGTTATAGCAATTACATTTAATTGTACAACAGAATAGTAGAAAGTAAAAATCAAAAAAGTAAAGAATTGAAAAAGAGTGACATCTGTAAAGCCCGCGAAACTATAAAATACCGCTTTTTTTAAGGAATATTCTTCCTCCACTTCAGGTTGTTCTTTAGACATAATTTTTTCCTATCTTATAGAATTTTTAACTAAATTTTTTTAAAAATTAATATTATTGTGTTCCCAATATTTATAAAAACTCTTTTAACTGATTATATTTTTTATTTTAATTTTTGATATTGATTCAGCCTAATAAATAGCTATCTAAATTTCCAATAAATCCAGAGAGGCTTTTCTTTTAAATACTAAGTTGATTTTAAGTAGAATAAATTGAATTTTCTCCGAGTTGACACCTAATTTCAAAAGGATTTGTAAATAAAAAATATTCTGAGATTACTTCAAAAGAAATCCCAACGAAAATTAAAAGAGAAAATTTCAATGATAACAAGTTCCAAAAAATAGATAATAAAGTAATTACTGAACTTGTATCAGAGTTATCTAATCATATAAATTCCAAAGAATCTTTTAATTACATTTCAGAATTATTAATTATTTCTCTCAGTGAATATAAAAATAATATTTCAACTGAGAATTATACTGAACAGAAGGAAATAAGTATTGAAAAAATTCATAATAACGAAATTAAAACATTTAATTATGATTTTAGTAACTCTAAAAATGATTATCTAGCCGTATCAAATGATATCCACTCGATTTTATCTAATTGCCCAGAGTTGAATACAATACAGAAACTTGATTTCTGCAATAATCAACGATACTTCATGAAATTATACTTGAAAAAACTCTTGATCCAAATTAATCAAGCTTAACCAACTAATAAGATTCATTAAATTAATTTTCTGATAAAAAAAATGTCAACTTCTAATTATAAAAATTAAAAAAAAGAAATTATTTGAATTAATTGTTTTTTAAGTCTTTAAACCTAGATACATCCAGATAGCGAATGTAGCCATTACAACTCTTATAACGCCTATAGCTAAAGGTATAGTAAGAATCGAATCTAATGCACCACATAAAACAAAAATGATAAATCCAATTGATAAATAAGTAAACTTTTTCCTCAATGTACCTGTAGCTTGCTTAGCCTTTACTGCCATTCCTATTCCTAAGAAGATTAACGAAGATACTAAAAAGACAGCCACTAATATAAATGTTGGATGAGAATTATTAAAACTTGCATCTATCAAACCATCAACCACTTGAACATCAACATATTCAAAGGAATTAACTGTATCAAAATAAAGAAAATATTCAAAAATTACCCCTAAAACAATAAAGATTCCTACAAGTAACCATTTATATTTCGGTACTAAAAGTTCGCCACCAAGATACATTGCAAAGAAGAGAGCAAATGGTACAAAGGTATAACTTAAATATACGTAAATATTTCTTGGGCTAATATTACTATCAGTGATTAATTTTACGAAAAAATCAGTAGTTGGTCCGAGCTATAGGAAACCAACGAAAATCATTACTAAACCTGCTATCGAAAGTAATTTTGCTTTCAATTTTATGGATTTATATAGAGAAAACAATCCAAATATGACTGAGGAGAAAACTATGAGGGAAGCAGTTAATCCATCAAGCCAACCTTCAAAAACGATTGCCATATTTATTTTATCACCAATATTTAAAAATAATTCAATTATGAAATTATATATTAATTTATTTTGATTTTATTTATAATTATATTTTTTGCTGTAATAAAAGCATATATTATCCATAGGACTATTACTTTAGGAGTGCTCTCACTTGAAATCTTAAGTCTTAAACCCTATAAAACAAAATGCTTCAAAATGAGAAAAGAATTAAGGCTAAACAAAAATAAGAGTAATTATAAATATTCTATACATATATATTACTATACTTTTAAATAAAAATAATTCTAAATATATAACATATTAAAAATTAACATTTTATATTATAAAAAGGTGAACTATAAAATTGGACCCCTTAGGATGGCTTAACGGGATTTCTGCAATGGGTGTACTTACTATAAACCTAATAATAGGCTTTTTTTCGCTATATAAAGCAAGTAAATTGAAAGCTAAACTTCTTACTGTTACTTCATTAACTATTATTTTTGTTGGATTATTGTGGTTGGGCCCAACCACAGATTTTCTCAAAATTCTTATAACAGAAACTAATATTGAACCAGTATGGGTATATCCATTACTAAGTTATATGTGGGCCGCTGCGGGTATAACTTTGGGTATGTATATTGGTGGAGAATTATTGATGCCAAAA
>JABXKB010000095.1 GCA_013375485.1 Promethearchaeota archaeon
CAAAATGTAATCCTTATTGATCCCGAAGAATCTAATAATGTTAAAGATTGTACTTTTCCTAATTCACCATCTTTTCTAGTGAATTCTTTTTTTGGAAATAATTGAATGATTTTTCCTTCTATTGATACAGAATTAAGATTTAAGTTAATATCACTTATATTGATTGAATCATATGTAATTTTAGGATATTTTTTATAGTCCACATCTTCTGGTGATAAGATTACTTTTCCATAACTTCCCACATGAATTTCCATACCTCCATATTTACCTTTTTTTGCACTGCCGTTAATAATTTTAATTATTTCATTTTTTTCAAAATTAGACTCAGTAAAAATATTCACTTGATTATCCCAAAGCACAATTCGTGCATCTCCAGTGTTATCATGCAGTAAAAAGGAACCTACATATCCCTTACTCCCATCACTCCTTTCAAAGCTATTAACTTTATAAATTTCTTTGATTCTGCCATATAAAGTTATGTTTTTCATATTTTGAGTAATATCTGAAATGAAAATTTCAATTTCCTTTAATAGATCTTTATTTTCTCCTTTTATATCAACTCCTAACTCTTTTGCGATAATAAATAAAGCACCTTCATCAGAAATTAAACCTTTTAATTCATTTTTCTTATCTTCAACTAAATTTTGAATTTCTTTTCTTGTCAGACCAGTATCTTCAATAATTTTATTAACGTAAATTTCAGTTTTCATTTTAATCACAATTTTTAAAAAAATACTTGAGTTTTAAGAATATTTTAGTAGGTATTATTTAAAAAAAAAATTATTTAATTGTAATTAAAAAAAGTTCTTCTTTTAAAATTAAAGAGTATTCCATAAAGGTAATTTATCAAGTTGGATTAATTGATTTTATTATAAGAGATAAGTTATTTTCAAATTGTTTTTATGAGTCTTATTAATTATTTTATATTGTTGTAAATGAAAAGGTTTAAGATAATACCTGTAATAGATATTTTAAATTCAAAAGTAGTTCATGCTAAAAAGGGAGAAAGAACTAAATATAATCCCTTAAAATCTTATTTATTTCAATCATCTAATCCCATCGAAATTATCAGCATTCTTAATAGTAAATATAATTTTGATTTGTTTTATATCGCAGATTTGGATTCAATTATGAAAAAAGCCCCAAACTTTCAAATATTAAAAAAAATTCTAAAAATTTCTAATATTCAGGTAATGTTGGATCCTGGAATTGTTGATCTTGAAGATATTTTTCAATTCCTAAAAATAGAAATAAAAAATCTAATTTTAGGATTAGAAACTATAAAAAATTTTAAAACCATCATTCAAAGCTTACAAATCCTCAATCGAAACAGTCTTATTATTAGTATTGATATGTATAATGGACAAATTATATCAAATGCTAAAGATATAAAGAGCCAAAATCCAATAAAACTCACAAAAAAATTAGAATCCCTCGGTGTCAAAAATATTATTCTTTTAGATTTATTTAGAGTAGGTCAGAAAATTGGAGGAATTCCACAATTATATCTAGATCTTTTACATAATTTTAATGGAAATGTTTTTGTGGGTGGGGGGATAAAAAACTATACAGATATCATAAATATTAAAGAATTAAATTTTACGGGGGTATTAATAGCTACAGCTTTATATGATGGAACAATAGACATTGAAAAATTAAGAAATATTAGTTAATTTCTAAATTTTAATCTATAAAAATTACGCCGGTACTTGATACATTTAGAGATTTCTTACATATTGGACAAGTGTGTTTCATTCTAACCCAATCCGTCAAATGATCTTTATGTGCTTTTGCTTCGCAAGTTGGACAGCCAGTAACTTCATCAAAAATTTCTATATTTTTACCGCATACAGAACATTTTGTTTTTGATGCAGTAGATATTTTTATTAATTCTTTCTTTATATCTAATGTTACTTTTTCAGTGTTTTCTGCTGTAGGATTAATTTGTTTTAATTCATCTCTTGTATCGACACAAAATATGGACCCCTCCGTATCATCCTTTTTATTTCCTATCCAAACAACTTTACCTTTGAAATAACTTGACCCCTGATCCTCTAAAGTTAAGTTCAGTCTTCTATCTTCCATCACATAAGTTTGTATAACTTTTGTGTATTTTAAACCTAAATTTGAAGATAATTGTTTAACTACTTCAATTGGTTCTTTAAATACTTCTTCAGTAATATCCACTTTTGTAATTTCTTTAGGTGACATAATATACTCTTGATATTTTTTTTAATATTTAATAAAAGTGATTTAATTTAAATTTTAATATAAAATTATACAAAAATAAATGTTTTGGATTTATTTGTTCATATTATGAAATGAAAAATTTGGATGATAATTCTTTTTATTTATAAATTAAAGTTAAATTGAAATTAATAAAATTGTTTCTTTAATTGATTAAAATGAATTAATTTTATGAATTTAAATCCCAAATAAATTTTTTAATAATTTTATATTATATATGATGGACCATGTCCCATAAAATCAGACTTTTAATAAGCCCTAGAACAATCGAAGAAGCTAAAATTGTCATTGATAATCAAGTAGAATATATTGATTGTAAAAATCCAGAAGAGGGTTCATTAGGCGCAAATTTTCCTTGGATAATTAAAGAAATGAAGAACTTAATTCCTTCTGATAGTTCTCAATTATTAAGTGCAACAATTGGTGACTTTCCAAATCTTCCCGGTTCAGCTTCATTAGCAGCTTTAGGAGCAGCGTTTTCTGGTGCAGACATAATAAAAATTGGATTGAAAGGTCCAAAAGACGAGAAATCGGCAATAAAACTAATGAAAAAAGTTGTAAAAGCTGTAAAAGATTATAATGATAATATTAAAATTGTTACAGCGGGATATGCTGATCGAACAAGAATGAGTTCATCACCCGAATTTATGAGCATCCCAACTATTGCATCAGAATCTGGTTCTGAAATAGCTATGCTTGATACATTCATAAAAGACAACTTGGGACTATTTGATTTTTTAACAGTAGACCAACTAATTCAATTTAAAAATAAAGCAAAAAGTTTAGATTTAGACGTAGCATTAGCGGGAAACTTACGGAAAAAAGACATACCTAAATTGATATATATATCACCCGATATAATAGGAGTAAGATCGGTTGTATGTGAAGGATATGACAGAAATAATGGATCCATTAAACCAAATTTGATTGAACAATTAAAAACGGAATTATATAAAAAACAAGAAGAATATATTAAGAGTGTCTAAAAAATAAAATTATTAATTTTTAAATTAGTTAAAAATCATTATCTATATGTTCTCTAAATATATAGATTTATTTTTATGTATAGATGTATTAAACGTTTCTATATCTGGTTTATATGATTCAAAAACATCTAATATTTTATTTTCATTTTTACTTCTGCATATTGCATAAACTGAACGACCTAATTGATTCATGCTTGCCCCTATAATATCCAATTTGTTTAAATCATTCATTAAATCTTTTACATTATCTAATTCAAGAATTTCAAGAATTTCTGTATTTTTTACAAATTCTATAGACTCATTTACAAACGTATTGATATTTGGTTTTTTAATTAATGACTTTAGCGCTTTTTTACCCGCTTCTTTTATTTTTTGACTTAGGATTGGATCTGTCAAGATTGATTTTGTATGAATGATTCCAAATGAACCGCAGATTACTTTTAAATCTGGTGGTATCTTTATCCTTTCATATACACATGGGAATCCTGACTCTTTCAAAATACCAATACCTCCATTTATTTGACCGCAAACCGTCCCTAAACCTGTGTGATTTATCACTTCAGCAATGTGAGCTATCTTCCCCTTTTCTTGAGGTGATAATTTTAAATTAAACAAATAATCTAATCCAAAAATAGTTCCTAATGCGCCAGAACCACTTGCACCATACCCACATCCAACAGGTAGATCAAAAAAATGATTAACTCTTATTTTACAGTATTTTCTGATATAATTTTTAATGTAATCGATGATGTAATATGTAGTTTCGGCATTTTGATTTAGTTTTTTACCATTGATATTAATCTCGACTTCAAATTCATTTTTATTGTCAAGAAACTCACGTGTTATTTCTGTTTTTCCTACAGCACTAACGCAAAATCCAGCACCCGTAGAACCTATTTTTTCTGGATCCTTGATTTTGACATCATTAATTTTATCAACTATCTCAAAGAATCCAGATATTCTATGGGGTACTTTAACAATGACTTTTTTAATACTTTTAGACATAAATCTAATGAAACTAAATTTATCTAATCGATTATATATTATTACAAAGATAAATAGAATGAAAATATTATGAAAGGAAAAATTTTGATAAATATTCAATATATTCTTCTACTTTTTTCAAAACCTGGAAACAAAAGAATAAAATGAACCTTTTTAACATTAGAATCATTATTCCAAATTGTTTCTATTTCTGATTGTAAAATGAAATTTCAATCGAATTGTTAAGTTTTTCATACAAGTATTAAAAATCAAATTTAATTATCAAGATCTCCAGAGGATAATATTAAATACCTATAAAAATATTTATCAAATTAAAAAAACTCCTAAATATTAACTGGATTTTATTGAAGTAATCTTTTTGAGTGATAATTATTGAAAGATAAAAACATCGTCATAAAAATTGGCGGGTCATTATTATTTACTAAGGATAAAGAACTAGATATAATAAAGATTCAAGAATTCTCTCAAATTTTTAAAAAGATAGAATATTCTGGTGCTCATGTTATTGTATGTGGCGGTGGAAGAATTGCAAGAGTATATATAGATGCTGTAAGATCTTTTCATGGAAATGAAGCATTATGTGATACATTTGGAATAGATCTATCTCAAATAAATTCAAAATTATTAATTTCTTCTTTTCAAGATTTTGCTTATCCTTTAGTTCCAAAAACAATGGAAGAACTTTCATTAGCATTACTCTTTGGAAAGATTATCGTCATGGGGGGTCTACAACTAGGACAATCTACAACTTCTGTTGCTCTCGAAGTAGCGGAATTCATAAAAGCTGAAGAACTAGTGATTCTCACTGATGTTGAGGGGATTTATGATAAAGATCCAAAAAAATTTAATGATGCTAAACTCTTGAAAAGCTTAACATATTCAGACTTACAAGAAATTATTATAAATTCATCTGGAGACAAACAAGCAGCAGCAGGAGAATATCGTATATTCGACGCTGTCTCTCTGCAAATATTAAAAAGAAGTAAGATCAAAATCATTGTTATGTCTGGTAAAGATCTAAAAGAATTTGAAAAATATTGGAAAGGTGAAAAAGATATAACCTGTACAGTTATTTCTGACTGAAAATATTTAATAAATTATTTTAATCTTCAAAATTTAACTATCCTAATACAACTCTTTTAAAAGCTAGTTAAAAAATGTCTCAATCTTCATGGAAAGATCAAATTAAAACAAAATGGGGACCTCATAGTCATTGTTCTATATGTGGTAAGGCAATGTCAACTGATAAAAAATTCTGTAGCCAAGCATGTAGGGATAATTATCTTAACCAAGAGAGGAAACAGAAGAAAAAAGGAAGATTGCAATGTGTATTCTTAATTGTGATGCTAGTTGTTATGTTTGCAATAATGTTTTTACCACAATTATTCGCTTAAATAAGAATTAAGAATGGGATCTAATACCACTTTTTTAGATATTCTTTTAAAATTTTTTTAAAAAGATTAATATTATAATTTCATTTTATGATTATATGATATATTTAACAATTTTTCAAGCAGGGATAACCAAGCTGGTCAACGGTGCCGGACTTTTTTGGAAAATAAATTTCAATAACCGAACTCAAGATCTAATTAAAATATTACCTATTGGTTGAAGTAATAATTAATGAGATATCCGGTGAGATAGCTCTTCGTGGGTTCGAAAAAAACTACGTAAAGCGGAGTTTTCGATAATCCCACTCCCTGCATTCTTTTCATTATTCAGTTATTTTTTTAAGAACTTTATTCAGAAAATTAACTAAAGGTTTTATTACCTCTTCATCTTCCTTTTTGCTTTTTAAAAATAAAAGGAGAAGTACTGGAGCTTTAAGGATATTTGAGGCTCTTTCCGCAATAATTGTACTCAATAATTTTGTATTCATACCAAAGAGGTTATATGATGCTGTTGGTGATCTAATCCCTTCATTAATAGGTGGACTTGATAATGTTACGTTCCCTATCCCCATATTGGGTTGATCAGAAATTAATAAAAGAAAACTCTTATGTAATTTAAATAGATTTAAATGAACTGTGAGATCCTCAATTTTTATATTTTCCTCAGCTAAGAGCTTC
Source organism: Promethearchaeota archaeon (assembly GCA_013375485.1). Lineage (GTDB taxonomy): Archaea > Asgardarchaeota > Lokiarchaeia > Sigyniarchaeales > SOKP01 > Loki-b32. Next base: position 6,308 of record JABXKB010000095.1, read on the forward strand.
ATTTATATTAATAACCACGTCTTTACAATTTAATTTTACAATGAAAATTGATATTTTGTTATAACAATGCTTATATTGTTTAATGATATTTAAAAATTATATTTAAATTGCTTATAATAGTTTGATACAATATTAAAAAATCAATCTATAGAAATTCTAAAGTGTCAAAAATCAAGGTTAATAATAGCAAAAACCTCAATGATGAAATACTTATTTGTTATAATTGTGGATTTCAAGTTGATGATCAAAAGCTAAAATTATGTCCAAATTGTCAAGTAATCCTAAATCCTAATACTTATATCAATTGGAAGAAAAGTTGGTACGGATTTTTATGCTGTTTATGTATTATTCCTTTTTTTATAGTTTTCTTGTTTAATCTTTTCTTATGAAATTTTGGGTAATTTTAATCAAGAGATATCACTACATCAGATATCCTCTGTCTTCGGATGTCAAAATCATGATCAAGATAGATTGTTAAGCAATGTTGATCTTTTTTCTCCAGGTTTTTATGAACATAACTAATAGGAACTACAGGTAATTCTGAATTCAATATTGATTTTTTTAGAACTGGAACAGGAATAATCGCATTGCATCTCTCACAATTTACTAATACTACTTTAACATTAGAGGATTCATATTTTTTCATTCTTTCTAAAACATCAGTGGATAAATTTGAAGTATCTAAAGAAATTTTAACCTTTTGTTTAGGTGCTTCGGGAACGATTGGAATATCTAATTCTAGATCCTCTTCTGATAAGTATTTTTTTTTCTTTTCTTTTTCATCTTTCAAAGAAGTAATTTTAGTTTCTTCTCTTTCTATTACCCCCCCATCATTTGTACCTTTATTTTTTTTGGAAGCAGAATTTTTATGTTCCTGATTTTTATCCTTTTTAGCCAATAATCTCACAATTATTAAATATTTCAATTAACCAATCCTTAAGATCAACTAAAATTATAAAAAATTTATATATTTTGGATTCAAACCTATCATATCTGTTTGTAAATATAAAAATCTGTATAATTAATTCTAAATAAATAATATAAAGATAATATCAACCATGCACAAATGAAATGAATTATAATCATTGGACGCCTAATTCTTTAGACTCCAAAAATTTGTCTTAATTCATTATAAATTTTTGATAACTCAGAAATTATTTGAGAATTATTTTGTTGAAGATAATAATTAATATAACCCGCTAAGCCCTCACTATCTTTAATCCATTCTAAAAAAGACTGAATCTCTCCTTTAAGTTGAGGATCTACACTTGGACTTGTTCCAACTGAAGGTGCTACTCCCGTAGATTCTGCTCCACCCATCTGAGCACCATCATTCATGTATGGTCCTTGTGTGCTCATAGTTCCTACTGCTCTTTGAACATCCATTATAGCTCCACGGGCATCTCCATCTGGTTGAAGATAGCATATAAGTTTATGTTCCTCATCTTTTGCTGCGCATATACTTCCTTCGCCTTTTAAAGATATGGCAACTAAACGCTCAGTCCCCATCTGCAATATCGAATATTTTACTCCAGAAACTATTATGAATTGAGCATTTTGACCAATCCAACTTGATACTACTCTATCAACATCTCCGCTAATATCCCAATTATCTGTTGTATAAATAATATCTTTCCCTTTAATTACTGCCACTGCAATAATGTTAGGATCTGATTGCATCAAATTATAAACAGCGGTTTGTGGGTCTACTGGCATTTATTTTCCTCTTTCTTCTGGTAATTTATAATTATAATAATACTCAAGTCATTAAGTAATGCTATAAAATAATTATATACTAATTTATTAAAAATTTATCGAAAACATAATTTTAATCAATTTTTTTCTCTTTTTTAACATTAAACTTACCAAATTTTGGTTGATCATGTGACTTGATCTGATTAAAATCTTTATGTTTGTTTTCCTTACAACCATCTTCAAATGGAATTTTATTTTCAAAAAAAGCTTATGATAAATATCATTTTTTTTTAATTTTTCATATGTTTTTCTAAACTATTAATATTTTTAAATAATTTTCCACATAACGGATAATTTGGAGATTGCTTTTCTAGAAGATCTATTGGCTTTTCGACAACAATTTGAAATTTTTCTTTTTATTAAATAAAACCAAATGATGCCGACAAAAATGACTCATTGAGCGTTCCATAGGGGGAGTACTCAAAAAAAACTTTACTTCCATGGGTGCATTTCCAATATAATACAGTAGCATTACACTTTGGACATTTTGATTGAAAAACTCGAAGATACCAATGTTTTCCATGGGTCCAATAATAATGTCGCATTATATTAAGAGAAAGAAGGAATTTATTAAAGTGCTTCGATCTAATCTTAAATTCAAAAATTATAAAATGAGTTTATTATTAATGGATAAATCCTCAAAACGCAAACATTTAAATGTGCAAGATTAATTATGAAAATTAAAGAAGAGAATTTATGAAGGGTTGGTATAATTGGATCTTTCATTCCCTCAAAAAAATTTCAATTTATGCCCAGAATGTGGTAACAAAAATTTAATCTCAGATGAATCTCGTGGTGAGATAATTTGTAACTTTTGTGGTTTAGTTTTAAGCCAAAGACTTATAGATTCAGGACCAGAATGGCGAGCTTTTACATCAGAGGAAGCAAATAAAAAAGTAAGAGTAGGAGCTCCTACAACACTTACACTTCATGATAAAGGCTTGAGCACTATGATCGGTTGGAAGAATAAAGATGCATTTGGAAAGACTATAAGCCCTAAAATGAAGGCTGAAGTTTATCGACTAAGAAAATGGCATGTAAGAACACGTACTAATAAATCAATTGATAGAAATTTAGCCTATGCAATGAATGAATTAGATAGATTTTCTTCTCAACTGAACCTTTCTAAAGATTTGAAAGAATCAGCCGCTCATATTTATAGAAAAATGGCTAATAAGAATTTAATTAGAGGCAGATCTATTGAAGCAATGTTAATCGCCTCAATTTATTTGTCTTGTAGATTAAATACTATACCAAAAACATTAGATGATTTTATAGAATTTGCTTCGGTGGATAAGAAAAAGGTCGCTCGCTGTTATAGGTTAATTCTAAACGAGCTTCATTTAAACATAAAAGTATCTTCTCCAATAAATTTCATACCACGATTTTGTGCTGAATTAAAACTTTCTGGAAAAACTCAAAATAGAGCTGCTTCAATTTTAAAACTTGCAAAAAAGTATCGCATCACAGCTGGAAAAGCTCCAACGGGTCTAGCAGGTGCAGCATTATATGTTGCAGCAATACAAGAAGGAGAACGGCGTACTCAAAAAGAAATCTCAATGGCGGCGGGGGTTACAGAAGCAACTATCCGGAACCGATACAAAGAATTAGTAAATCAACTAAAATTTGAAATAAAAATATAATAAATTAACTATTTTTTAACCTTAATAAGTGTTAAAGAGTTATGGATATTTAACAAAAAGAGGTAGAACTAACGAACTTTAATACGTTTTATAACGTCTGGGCGCTTCTTATATAAAATTCGAAATCCACAGTGAGAACATTTTATGCCTGGAAGAGCACTCAATTCCTTTTTGCTGACTTCCTTACCACAACTCTTCCTTGCACAAATATATTTCATAATTATTCTAAATCCCCCATAATTAAAATACTTTTTGCTTAATTCTTTTTAGAAAAAGCAATTTGTAAGCAAGAAGAGTTTATTAAAAATCAATTTAACTTAGATGTATAACGATTTTCGTTTATCATCTGTATCAACAAGTTGGAGTGTATCGAGATCTTTTTCTAATTGATCTCTTTTAATCTGAAGGTTTTTTGTAATATCTTCTATATTCTCCAAGGAATATTTCTTTTTTATTGGTAAAGTAAAGGATTTTTTAAGCATTTCTAAAAGAGTAATTGATGCCTTAAGATCGGTAATATCTTCATTAATCATGGCAATGTTATCCGTTTCTGCGAGAAAAACCAATCCATCAATATTAAACCTTGCTTTTGCCAATGTTGGAATCAAACCATTTGCCCCAATTATTACACCCTTCAGAATTTTCTGACAATTATTTTCTGCTAAATAATGTATTAATAATTCACGATTAGTTGAGCTAAGATAGATTTTAGGTAGTTTTGAAGTGATTTTTCTACTATTTACAGGATAAGCCCCTAGAGCGATTATTAATTTTATACCATATTGATGAATAATTTCAGTTAGAAAGTTAGAAATTCTATATATCCCTTTCGGAGTGAGACTTTGCGCATCAGCAGTTATTAACAATATATCTCTTAATTCATTTGGATCTTTCCAATATAGAATTTCAGCCTTAGGAGCTGATAATAAACTATCATCCACGATAGCCCCCGCGGGATAATCGTCAAAAATGATATCAATTAGATTTTTAGCGCTAAGTTGTCCTATAAGAGAATCTAAAGCAAATTTTCCAACATCAGCAATCCCCGGCATTCCTAATATACAAAGGGGTCTTATAAAGTCTTCTTCCTCCATATTTTCATGTTTTATAACTCTTATTCCTTCCATAACTTAAACCTTATTTATTAATAAACATGCCTAAGAATAGGGTGTTTTTATCAGTTTAAAAACGATGTATTATCCTAGTAGACACAAGATTTATGGTAAAACTAATATAATCATAATATCAAAAAATTAAATTTAGAATGACCTCTTATTCTCCTTATTACAAAATATCAAATCTTAGGATGTCTCTAAAATATAAATGTAGAATGTGTGGTACTTGTTGTCATGAGGTTCCTGGAGATTATGTAAAAAGAATTCCCCTATATCCCGATGAAGCTAACACACTTATTGAGATAGCGAAAGAACGCGATATCGAATTTAAAATAATCGAAGACCTTGTGTTTCCTGATATTCAAAATGAAAATATATTGATTATCACCTATAGAATAAGATTAGATAATGAAAATCAAAGTTGTCCCTTTTATGATGATTGTTATGGGTGTACTGTTCATGATAATAAACCATTAGCATGTCAGGCATATCCTCTCGCTTTAAAACGTGTTGATGCTTTTAATTTTGAGATTACAATTGATCCTCTATGTAATTTTGTTACTGAATATTATAATGAATTAGAGAGTATAGATCTAGAACAATTGAAAGAAATTTTTAAAGAAGAGTATCCAAAAGCTGAAAATTTTTATAGAAAAAATAAAAAATTAATATTTAAAATAAGAAAGCTAGAAGCATTAAAAAAAATAATTATACCTCGTCAGATAAGTTTGGAAGAATTTAATAAGTATTTACAAAATTGGAATAGAGAAAATATTTCAGTTAAATAATTAGAAAAGAAATTTTATATTTTAAGCTTTAAATCTCGGAGTAACTCATTAAATTTATGGTCTTCTAAGTTTATAATTTGAAAGTTATTTAAAGCTTCACTAATTATCTGAGCTAAAATATGTTTACAAAAATTATGATTTCTCTTTATAACAACATTTTTATAAAAATCTTGACATGAACAATACAATTTTGGATAAATCAAATGCTCTTGATTTTCACCTTTCGCCGCCCAAACTGTTCTATTTGAAGGTGTATATATATATTTTATAATTCCTCTTTTTAATACATCAATAACATTAGTAGATCTACCGGGAAAAATTGTATCTAAAAAGGAAATGAATTCTTCATCTATTAGTTTCTTTTTCTTGGCCTTTATGAAAACTTGAATTAATAAATCTTTTGACATTGTATCGATTTGCTACTGTTAAATATATTATTATCCGTAATAAAAAAAAATATTTGTATTATGATTGAAATTTTTAGTACTTTTAATATTTGAAAAAAGAGTGAATTGTAATACGATAGAAAAAGAAACGAATTATGTTAAGACTTTTTGAAATCAAAAATAAAAAGCGTATTTGTTCGATATGCAATGAATATGTTGATTCCAATAAAATCCATGTAATTCTAGAAGTCAATTCCGTGCCACCTACTCTATTATTTTTCCATTTTCAACACTATAAATGTTTTTTAGATACATTAAACCATTATTTTAAGAATAAAAATGATGAAAAGTTTGAGAAATTTTTAAAACAACCAATTTGCGAAATTGAACAAGAACAAAAAATGGCAAAAGAACAGGGATTTGAAACAGATTTCGAAAACGATCTAAGCGAAGTACGAAATTTCCTTGTTTATAAAGGTATAAAAAAGACTTCAAAAACCGAATTTATGTGTATTCTTTCTAAAAATAAAACTACCATTAAAGTATGTTTTAAGTGTGAAATGGGAAAATTACTTTTATGCAATAAATGCATAATCTTTTCTATAAAGCCTAAGACCTATAAATATGAAATGAAAAAGAGAATATAAAATGTCGGAAATTAAAAAGAGTAAAAAAGTAAAAGAGCGTGGACATCGAAAAAAAAAATTTGGAGACGAAGAGAGCAAAGTAATTTCCTTCCGGATAGCTAAAACAGTTTATGAGAATAACAAAGAGGAGATTAGAAATAAAATTACTAAAGTTATAGAAACGGAAGTAAATAGGAAGAAAGCAAAAAATTCAAAAGCTTGTTAATTATTATTTATAAATAAAAGGATTTTTAACTCTTTGAACTATATTTTATATCTTCCAACTAGGTATTTTCCTTCAATCTCTGGCGCTGAATTTTATTTTCAACGGATGGCAGAGCTATTAACCAAAAAAAATAACTATAAAATAGATATTTACACATCTAATGCTATTGATTTTAAAGCTTTAAGAGATATTTCAGGTAAAAGAATAACTCCCGATAACAAATATTTTAATGAAGTAAACGATTTGAAGGTAAATCGATTTAAAGTGAATTATAACATCTCAAATCAAGAGATTCTGAAAAAATTGAAAGTAATTCCAGCATATAATGCATTAAATCTCCAAGATGGCACTATTGAAAAAATTTTAAGAAATGGTCCTTATTTGGGAAATTTATTAGATTATTTATTAAAAAAACAAGATTTGAATTACGATTTAATTCACACTACTTTTTTTCCTTATTTTAATTGTGTTATTGGTTTAATTTTTGGAAATTTAATAAAAAAACCAACAATTTGCACTCCATTTTTCCATTTTTCGAATCCTCGATATACGGATTTAAAGTTAATTGATATCTTAAATAAATTTGATTTATTGATTGCTTGTACATATCTTGAGAAACAATTTTTAGTTCAAAAATGCAAAATTCACCCAGAAAAAATTAAAATTATTCCAATGGGTGTAGATTATAAAAAGTTTGAAAATAATAATAAAAAATCTTTATCTAATTATTCATTAAAGGAGAATTTTTTTAATAAAAATGAAAAGAAATACAAACTAATTTTATTCTGTGGATATAAAAATTATGAAAAAGGAGCCCTATCAATTCTAAAATCAATCCCCTATATTCTTAAAAAAATAAAAAAAGTCTATTTTGTTTTTATTGGACCGTCAACAATTGCTTTCAATCAAGAGTTATCTAAAATTCATAAACTTGAAAATGCTAGAATCGTCAATTTCACTCCTGATAATATGACAGGTTATTTTGACAGAAAAAAATTAGCTGCATTTAAAGAAGCTGATCTTTACTTAATGCCTAGTCGGAGTGATGCATTTGGTGTATCATTTCTTGAAGCTTGGTCTGCAGGAAAACCAGTTATTGGAGCAAGATTAGGTGCGACTCCAGAAGTAATCAGAGAAAATATTGATGGATTACTAGTTGAATTTGATAATCCTGAAGATATCGCTCTAAAAGTTATCAATCTTCTAAATAATAAGAGGTTAAGGAAAAAATTAGGTTCAGCCGGACAATTAAAAGTATCTCAAAAATACACTTGGGATATTGTTGCTAAAGAGACACATTATACCTACCAAAAATTAATAATACAAAAAAAATGATTATTTTATGAAAAATATTTCTGGAAATCCATTTTTACAAAAAGAAAATGGTAAGATTTTTATTGATAAAGTATGCCTTGATGAAATATTTAATAGATTTGAAACACCATTACTAATTTTTTTGGAAAATAGAATTAGGACTAATATAAAAACATTTGAAAATGCATTTCGCTCTGAATTTGAAAATTTTCAATGTTTTTACTCATTTAAAGCTAATTTTCTTCCAGAAATTTGCAAAATTGTACTTTCTGAAGGAATTGGAGCAGAAATTATAGGGTTACCAGAGCTGAAATTAGCATTAAAACTTGGGTTTCCAACTAATAAAATAATAGTA
>JABXKB010000096.1 GCA_013375485.1 Promethearchaeota archaeon
GCTATATTATTAAAAATACAGAGACCAGATCCACTTTCTCGTAAAGCGTGATGACCAGGAGGTCTAATAAGAGCGAATGATTGCGTCACTCTCTTATCAATAACCGATTCAATTGCTTGGATTGCTCCTCCTATTGCCTTTTTAGCCAATTTAAAAGAATCTTTAGTAATAAATACCTCCTCATTTAACATAGGACTTTCTAAACTTGAGAGGTGTTTAATGGAATCGATATAATATTTGGTATGGGCTAAATGAATAACTGATTCATCTATAGGTTTAGGTTTTATTAAATCTATCCTCTTATCGTCAATTATATTCTTCTTTTCTAAATAAGTAATAATAGAGTGTATTCTAAGGGGAGTTTCATAAGAAAAAAAGATAGGATGTGGATAAGGGGGCTCATTTTTTGATGCAAAATCCCCATCTATTATTAATCCAATTTTGTTGTTATTTATCATACTAAAATTAAAAATATTCAAAAATACCTAAATTATTATAATTAAAATGGCAATTTTTTCTTAAATAAAATTCCAATAAAAAATAAAAAACGGATTGTGTGAGTATAATGGATGCCATGGAAGTTTTTATCACTATAATTCTAAACATTTTTCCTATGTTGATTTTAATTATTCCATATATCTTCATTCGAAAAAAGTTAATTGGTAAACTGTATTTACGAATCTATTTGGGAATCTTAATTTTTTATGTAGTATACTGGTTTCTCCCTATTATTTTCCAAACAGAAATTACACCAGAAAATTTAGAGGATACAACGGATTCTCAAGGTCTCGGATTTTTAGGGGCACATTTTGGATCACTTATCTCACTATTTGCCTTTTATCCATTGGTTACCTTACCATACATTTTTTTTGTAGCACCTTTCATTTCCATATTATATGTATGGAATCGTTTAAGAAAAGAAGATGGTTCTACAAAATCAAACCTAAAACTTATAACCTATCAATTTACAGAAAGTCCTATCAAACTAATACGAAGTGGAATTTTAAAAAGTGACTGGACAAGAGAAAAAGAAATTCTTAAACTCTTGATAGTACTTTTACCCATTTCTCTTTACCTTCTGCAGGTTATCTTATCTGTTTCACGTTTAGAGTCTGATCCTGTAATTACAGGAGAAACTGCTTTAGGATGGTTTCTTGAGATTTTATTCGTTTATTTGGCAATTTTTATCTTTAGCATTGAATTACTTTTTAGTTCCCAAATTGCATTAAAGGGCAGATACATAGGAGAGGATATAAGAACGCAGACATATAAGAGTCTATATACAGTAGGAGCACCCATTTCAATATTATCGATAATTTTATTTATCGCCCAATACACTTCTTCAATTCTTATCATTATATACTTCTTTGCCTACTTTATAATGGCTTCGGTAATTTTTGTCTTATTTCTAAAGGTATTCGAACCAATATCTATCTTAATATTCATAAAATTAATCGATTGGTGGAAAAATAGAAAGCAAAAGATCAGAAATATGAATTATACAAATTTCTATTACGGAATAGTTATCGCTTTTGTCGCTATTCTTATATTTTTACTTTTAAACGTAGTAGCATTTCAACCATTATTTTATACTGGTTTTCCAAATAGCGAAGATATAATTGAATCAGCTCAATTTATTCCATCTGTGAATCCAACTTTATCTTATGCTATTTCTTTTGATCTTATGATAATTTTTAACTTTATTATCTTGGAACTTATCCCTATCATCATTATGGCAGGACTCTTAGCATTTATTATGAAATACATCAGAAGTAATTTCTTAGGACTTATTATATATTTCCCAGTGATAATAGTATTTTCAGTTCTCTTTAGCCTTCTCAGAATGCCTCCATTAATTAATTTTGCCCCAGAAGAGTATTGGATCACAGGCAAAACTAGTTTTACAGTGCTTTTTAATTTTAACTTTTATACACTTCGAACTGCCGCTCTAAATGCTAATTTAACTGGAGTATTAGGAGCATTAGCACTTCCATATCTATATACAAGGTATATATTTAATATTATAATTTGGACCCTGATGATATTCTACAGTAGAAAGTTATTTAAAACTAAAAATATCCCTATAGACGACAAGAATTTAGAAAAGGTTGTATTTTCAACTCTATCGGATTATCTCTCTTTTGATGATTATGATCAAGAAGAAGTACAATACTTAATTACAAGAAAAAAAGAAAATTTGGGAGAAGAATTTGAGCAGGAACGAGAAGAAGTAAAAAATTTATTGAATACTTTAGAAAAAGAAAAATTACTGGAAGAACTTAAACCTGAAGATGAAAATGAGAGAAAAAGATTCTTCTTTACACTAAAATATCTCTTTTTCAATAACTTTATAAATATTTGGAAGCCAGAATTTAAATATACTTTTGAAAAGGTTGAAAAACAAGGACTATATATCATATATGATGATGGGAGAGGTGTTTTCAATCATGCTTTTCGAAGCGAAGACATTCAAGATCCCGGTTTAGTTTCCGGTATGTTCTCTGCCATCACCTCATTTATTAAAGAAATGACTAAATCCACAGAAACTTTAAAAAAAATTGACCATGGAGATATTACTATACTTCTTGAATATGGGAGCAAAATATTTGGAGCATTATTCATAAAAGGAACTCAAAGCTCAGAAGTAAGAGCACCACTGAAAGATTTTGTCCAAAAATTTGAAAATAAGTATAAAGAACTATTAAAGAATTGGACGGGTGCTCTCCATCATTTTGTAGATGAAGAAAACACTAAACTTGTAGAAGATATTTTTAAAGAAGATTGAAAGAGAATTTTTTTTTTAATTTTTTTTTTATTTAGAAACCCTCATCACTTACAATTATTATATATCTACAAGAGAAAATAATCTAAAAATTTTATTAAAAGAGTGAGCAAATATTTTATTATATTGACCTTTACCATATTTGAAAAAATTTTCGAAAGAATAAGAGGAATGAATATTATATGGATGTTCTTAATATATTTAAAAGAATAACAGCAATAATTTCAGTTATATTTACTTTTATAGTGGGAATTCGTGTGTTGCTATTAAATCCAGATAAATTATTAAATAGATGGTTTACCTTTTTTTCCTCTCTTCTTCCGTAGGATTATTAACTTACACAATTTACCATTTTATAACCTTTAATGCACGTATTATTATTCCCATTATGATAACAGCTCAGATTTTTTTCAATCTTCTCTTTATATCCTTAGCAATGACGGTATTTGTGTTAGAAAAATTTGAAAAGATGGCAATGGGTCTCAAATACCTTGGAACAATGATGGCATTATTTATTATAATGAGCTTTGGATATTTTATCTGGGTTCCTTCATTAAATACTGAAAGACTTGAACAAGGTATTGTTGATACCGAAACCCCCTTTGGTTGGTTTATTTTTGTAAATATTATCAGGATAGGATTATCTATTTATGTTGTATATAAATACGCTATGATGACAAGAAAAATAGGAGAAGAAACTAAAAAGAGAGTACAATGGCTCTTTATAGGAATAATCATAATTATTATAGGTCTTCTTCTTAATTTAGCTGGAGGAATACTCAGATCAATTTTAACAGAAATTTTTGCATTAATTGCAATTGATATCGGGACGATTGTACTATTTAAAGGTTTTTTGATTAAATAAAAATTTTTTATATTTTCTTATTTCCCACAATTTTTTTAATGAGAACTTTGATTTTTGTCTTATAAGCTTATATGAATTCAGATAACATCTAATCTCTGAAAATTGTTCTAATACGATCCCCTAGTTTTAATCTTAGATCTCCAAGAATTTCATCAATTTGGGGTAAAAATTTTTTAAAGTACTTAGGCTCTTTCGAAAAGATGTCCTTAAGAGCATAATCATTAAGAAACTGAGAGATTATTTCCTTTAAATGTCGTTTTACAAATCTATGATTTGTACCTCTTTCAATAATGGCAAATGATAACAAAGGTTGAGGTTTATTATCAACTTTACTCGCTATTTGAACCATCTTATAATAACAGATAATCTCAAAGTCCGTAAGAGATATTACATTAATCTTATCATCAAAAATCTCAGTAATGAAATCCTTCAGTCCGGTTAAAAATCTAGCTCGTATGTTAGGATTTAATATCTTATCTGAAGATGAATAATACTTCATATCAACTAAATTTTTCATACCGATGTTAATTCCAACTTCTAAAACTGTCATCTCTCAAAAGGGAAATAAATCTGAGTCTTAAAGTCTAATTTTATTACTAATTTTTTAAATCTTCATATAATATATTTTTAATTGTTTTTGGTAAATATGAAGTTTGAAACAAACAAGTATACTTATTCAGCATTACCTTATCCAGAACTAGATTATACAAAGGTGTTAAATACAAAATTGACAATAAGTTATATAATCCAATAATTATTAAGTGAACATTGTGAGAAAAAAAAGCAAAATAAATTTAATTATAATAACTTTAGCGATAGCGCTCGCATTTTTAAGCATCAATAATTATAATATCATCGATGATCAAGGGAATAATGGTGCAATCAACGAGATTCAAGACGAGAGCAATTTAAAAAGTCCGAGTAAATCGGGATCTTATAGTGAATCGTTTATACATATTGATGGTAATTGGTCTCATACTGTAGGTAATTATACGTGGTGTAGCGGTGATGGTTCTTGGGGCAATCCATATGTTATTGAAAACGTTATTATTGATGCAAGTAGCTCACCTGCGGGAAGTGGTATTTTTATAAATAATTCCAAAAATAATTATTTTATCATCAAAAATTGCACGGTTTTCGATGCCGGTGTTGGGGCAGAAGACGCAGGAATTAGATTGGAAAACACAGATAATGGAACTTTAATAGATAACTATTATTCAAACAATGGAAGAAATGGTATATTCTTGCATAATTACTGTAAAAATAGCACAATCTTAGGAAACACTGCAAACTACAACGGTGAGCTCGGGATAGTTTTATCTGGTGATTGTGATAATAACACTATCTCGGGAAACACCGCTAACAACAATCACTATGGGATATGGTTAGATGATCGTTGCCACGCGAATATTATCTCGGGAAATACCGCAAATGATAATTTAGATGGAGGGATGATATTACAAGATAATTGTGATAACAATACTATTTCGGGAAATATCGTAAATGATAATTTTGATGTGGGGATGAAATTACATGATAATTGTGTTAACAATACTATTTCGGGAAATATCGCAAGTAATGAAGCCACATTAGATCAAGATATGGGGATATTATTAGAATCTGGTTGTAATTATACAACTATAACAGGAAATCTTATTCTAAATAATACTCTGTATGGAATATCAATTACTACGGGTTGTCAGAATAATTCAATTTATTATAATTCATTTATAGGAACTATTGGAGGACATGCTCACGACGAAGGCACGAATAATCATTGGGATAACTCGATAGTTGGAAATTATTGGGTCAACCACACTTCCCCGGACTTAGGTGACGATGGAATTGTTGATGATCCTTATACATGGATCTCTGGTGTTGCAAATAGCGAGGATCATTTTCCGCTCGTAGAAACTCCAGTTCATCTCGGTGAAAAAATTCACATTGACGATTCTGGTGCGAATGCATGGCGTTGGAGTAAAACAGCTAAATTAAAATGGTGGTGTACTGGTACGGGAACGAAATATGATCCATATGTCATCGACGGGTTGGAGATCGATGGTGGGGGATCAGGAAATGGTATTTTTATCCAAGTTTCATATATTTATTTTATTATCAAAAACTGTATAGTTTATAATGCTTATAGGGGCACCCTGATGGAAGACGTAGATAATGGAGCTTTTATTAATAATAATTGCTCACACAATGAAGGTGATGGCATAGTGTTATGGGCGTTACAGTATAGTGATTGTCAAAATAACACTATCTCAGGAAACACAGCAAATAACAACGAGAACGATGGAATATTTATAGCTGGAAATTGCTATTACAACAACATTTCGGGAAATACAGTAAATAACAACAACGACAATGGGATATATCTAGATCATATGTGCAATGTTAACAACATTTTGGAGAACACAGTAAATAACAACGGGGACACTGGAATATATCTAAATTATAATTGCGGTGATAACGATATTTCGGGAAACACGGTAAATAACAATGGGGACGAAGGGATATATTTAGATGATAGTGATAATCAAAACACCATTTCAGGAAACACGGTAATTAACAATCGTGTTGGGACATATATATGGGATTGTCATTCTAACCTCATTTACAACAATTTTTTTATTGATAATATTAAAAACGCAGATGATGATGGTTCAGATAATCATTGGGATAATGGCGGGATAGGAAATCATTGGTCAGATTATCCTGGTAAAGATGCTAATGATGATGGTTTTGGTGATACTCCTTATAATATTTCTGGAGATGCAGACTCTCAGGATAATTATCCATTTTGGTGGGATCCCATAGCGTTTTCAATCATTACCTCAAATCCAAATGATGCTTTTAGCCATACTGCGCCAGATTTTACTATCACTATAAATGAAGGTATTCTTAATACTCTATGGTATACAATTGATGAAGGATTAACTAATATTCCCTGTAATACAAGTGATAAAATCACTCAAACCACATGGGATGATTTAGATGATGGAAATTTCACATTAACCTGCTCTGCTACCGATTTTAGAGGCTATCTCACGATGAATAGTATCATAATCCAAAAAGATACAGTTGCCCCAAATATTACTTTGAATTCTCCAACACCAAATCAAATATGTAAAAAAGAACCACCTGACTTTAACGTTTCTATAATTGAAGAAAATTTATTCTCTACTTGGTATACAATAGAAAGCATCGCGGAAAATTTTACCTTCACAGAATTAAATGGAACAATCGATCAAACTGCCTGGAATAACGTACTTAAAGGAGAAGTTTCCATAACCTTTTATGCCCAAGATAAAGCAGGTACTACAGGGAGTGTAAGCGTAGTCGTTATAAAACGCATTCCATCCAAACCGCCTTTTGCCATAATCATTATTGCAAGCGTATCAATTGCAGGAGGACTAGGAGTAGCGGTAGCTACAATAGTTCTATTACGTAAAAGGAAACGAACAAGTGAAGTTAAATAATTGAAAAAAATAACAGCACAACTTTCATTGTCATTTAGAGTTTCATATACTATGAATTATTTTCATTAACATTTTTTTTAAAAATAAAGGTATTTCAAATTCTAGAGAAAAAAATAAGTTATCTATAATCTATTATCCTTTCTATTC
The DNA here is from genome assembly GCA_013375485.1 of Promethearchaeota archaeon. Classification (GTDB taxonomy): domain Archaea; phylum Asgardarchaeota; class Lokiarchaeia; order Sigyniarchaeales; family SOKP01; genus Loki-b32. The sequence goes on from JABXKB010000096.1 coordinate 7,280, forward strand.
TCCTTAGCGACATCGAATTTAGAGAATCTAAAGAATTGAATAGTCGGACTGCCATCTCTCAAAAGGGAAATTATTTAGAGGCTTATACTCTATTTTAGATCAATGTTTTGCTTTATAGTAATTATTAATGATTATTTTATTATTAATAGTTTTTAATACATCTATATTCTATTAAAAAAAAAGATTTATTTATTCAGGTATAGTAGCTACCGCACGCACCCATCCAGCACTAGCTCGAGTAATTTTTATCGGAAAACAATATATTGTAGCTCCTACAGGAGGTACCTTATCTAAATTTATTAATTTTTCCATTTGAAAATAACCTAATTCGATACCAGCAAAATGACCCTCCCATATTATAGACGTATTAGGATCCTTCTCTCTCATGGATTTTTTCCACTTTTTTGCTGTTATTGAAAAAGGTGCATCCCACGACCATGCATCAATTCCTACTACATGAACACCTTCCCTAATAATGTGTAGAGTTGCTTCTTTTCCAACACCCACACCATAATTTATATAATCGGTAGTTCCATAGTGTTTTGGAGCATTTGTATGTACACATAGAATATCTCCATCTTCTAGCTTATGTCCAATAGTACTCAACTTATCATCGACATCATCAGGAGTCATAACATATCCCTCCTCATAATTAGTACAATCCAAAACAATTAAAGGCCCCATACCCCATTCTAATGGAAATTCATCTATTGTCAATGCTTTTCTTTGTCTACTTGTCTTATCCTGGATTGGTGAAAAATGCCATGGCGCGTCCATATGTGTCCCACTATGAGTACCTAAGGTAATTGACTCAACAGCCCATCCTTTTCCGTCTGGTAAGTGCTTATCTGGCTTCAATCGTGGAAATATAAATCCCATTTGCATCGCACCCTCATCATGTGATGTATATTCAATTTTTGGCTGAGTTAAAGGTGGATCGAACACAGCTTCTTCAGGATTTATAATTGGAATGCTTAGATCAATAAACTTCATGATAATCTCTATGAACCCTAACTATTAAAAATTTTTATCTATCGAAATTAAAAACAGATGTGAAATAGCCCAAAATATCGCTAAGAAATTACAAGAAAAATAGAAAGAAAAAATAAATTAGAAAAAACAGGTAAAAGTTCTTACATCATACCATTTAAGAAAAAATAAACTCTATTATTCTTTTATATCGTTTGGGCGAAATGTTTTTATATAGATGAAATAAATATTTAATTTGACTTTCTTGTAAAGTCTAATATAATACGATTCCAATAAAAATAAAAGTTTAAAAATAAGATAAGGTGATATTTTTGGTAATAGTTATGACTACTGTATGGATTCCCCATGCTAAAGCCTCTATGGCGGGTAAAGTATTCTTAGAAGCCCTGAAAAAATTCCCAGAAGATAGATCGCTCGCTAAAAATCTCTTAAATAACGCGGTCGCAGCAACCAAAGAAGGATATAAGGTTATCATTGCAGATGAGATAAAAGAGGGAAAACTCAAAGAATATTTAGCCCAAGCAAATAAACAACTTATATTTTTCGCTGAAAGTATTGAAGGGTATAAATATGAAATCGAAGTTATGTCCTCACTTCCCGAAGCAATGGCCGTTTTAGGACTCGAAGTACCTGAATAATTTGTTTATACATAGTGTTTGAAAACTCACTAAATTCTTTTTTTTTATTATTCCTTGAAATGAGAGTCAATTTAACCATTTCAAAGAAATCCGTCAACTCAAAAGAAATAAAAGAACAACTTAAATGGGCAATTAACGGAATCGATATAGTAGGATGTGAACTTACCCAAAATATCACTAAAAAATTAAAAGAAAAATAGAAAGAAAAAATAAATTTAAAAAAATTGTTTAGATTTGCTTTTTACATAAATTATAAGTCCTATTGTGCCGAATATCACTACAATTAAATAGAAATTTCCAAAAGGGATCCCCCTTGATGTTGGAACGGGGATCTCAACTTCAACCATAATACAATTTGAAAGTGTATCTCCATTATCATTGTGCGCAACCACGATAAAGTAGTATGTTCCATCCGAATAGTTGCTTACCATTAATGATAGTTCGGTGATTTCATCCGCTAAAAGGGTTAGGCTCCCATTAATCTCCGTAATATAGCTAGAATGACAATAGACTGAATAATTATCTGTTAAAGCGGAACTAGTCCACGTGAGAATAAATGCTCCGTCAGTATCTGGAGTTCCTGCATCGGAAGAAAGCGTGAATGGTCCTGGGATTGCAAGTCCCCCATCTATAATAGTCCAATTGAAATTAGTAATAATAGCTTGTCTTGCATCCACAGCAGCTTTGCTGTATGTTGAATTACCTCCATTAAAAATAACGTTGCTTTGCAATGATAATTGCGACCAGCCTAATAATAAATTATCATAATTGGGCGTTGATAATGTAACATTATAGAACATATCACTCATATCTGTCACACTCGAGACGTCCCAGTTACCGATGGGCTGGTTGAATGAAGAAGCCTCGTAGAACATACCTTGCATGTTTGTTACGCTCGAGACATCCCAGCTACCGATGGGCTGGTTGAATGAAGAAGCATCATTGAACATACCACCCATGTTTGTCACGCTCGAGACATCCCAGCTACCGATGGGCTGGTTGAATGAAGAAGCATCCCTGAACATACGAAGCATGTTTGTTACACTCGAGACGTCCCAGCTGTCGATGGGCTGGTTGAACGAAGAAGCCCCAGAGAACATATAACTCATGTATGTCACACTCGAGACGTCCCAGCTACCGATGGGCTGATTGAACGAAGAAGCCCCATCGAACATATAATACATATCTGTCACGCTCGATACATCCCAGCTACCGATGGGCTGATTGAACGAAGAAGCCCCAGAGAACATACTAGACATGCCTGTCACACTCGAGACATCCCAGCTGTCGATGGACTGGTTGAACGAAGAAGCCCCAGAGAACATACGAAGCATGTTTGTTACACTCGAGACGTCCCAGCTACCGATGGGCTGATTGAACGAAGAAGCCCCATCGAACATATAATACATATCTGTCACGCTCGATACATCCCAGCTACCGATGGGCTGGTTGAATGAAGAAGCATCATTGAACATACCACCCATGCCTGTCACGCTCGAGACGTCCCAGCTGTCGATGGACTGGTTGAACGAAGAAGCCCCACCGAACATATCACTCATGTATGTCACACTCGAAACATCCCAACTACCGATGGGCTGGTTGAATGAAGAAGCATCATTGAACATACCACCCATGTTTGTCACGCTCGAGACGTCCCAACTACTGATGGTTTGGTTGAACGAAGAGGCTCCATCGAACATACTAAACATGTATGTCACACTCGAGACGTCCCAGCTACCGATGGGCTGATTGAACGAAGAAGCCCCACCGAACATCCTATCCATGTATGTCACACTCGATACGTCCCAACTACTGATGGTTTGGTTGAACGAAGTAGCCCCGCGAAACATATAACTCATGTATGTCACGCTCGAGACGTCCCAGCTGCCGATGGGCTGGTTGAACGAAGAGGCTCCATCGAACATACTAAATATGTATGTCACACTCGAGACGTCCCAGCTGCTGATGGACTGGTTGAACGAAGAAGCCCCAGAGAACATATAACTCATGTATGTCACGCTCGAGACGTCCCAACTACTGATGGGCTGATTGAACGAAGAAGCCCCACCGAACATATTTCTCATATCTGTCACACTCGAAACATCCCAACTATCGATGGACTGGTTGAATGAAGAAGCCCCAGAGAACATATACCACATGCCTGTCACGCTCGAGACATCCCAACTACCGATGGGCTGATTGAACGAAGAAGCCCCATAGAACATATAACTCATGTATGTCACGCTCGAGACGTCCCAGCTGTCGATGGACTGGTTGAACGAAGAAGCCCCATAGAACATACTAGACATGCCTGTCACGCTCGAGACGTCCCAACTACTGATGGGCTGATTGAACGAAGAAGCCCTACCGAACATATTACTCATATCTGTCACACTCGAAACATCCCAGCTACCGATGGGCTGGTTGAATGAAGAAGCCCCAGAGAACATATACCACATGCCTGTCACACTCGAGACATCCCAACTACCGATGGGCTGGTTGAATGAAGAAGCCCCTTCGAACATATAATACATATCTGTCACGCTCGATACATCCCAGCTACCGATGGGCTGATTGAACGAAGAAGCCCCAGAGAACATATACCGCATGCTTGTCACGCTCGAGACGTTCCAGCCGTTTATGTTGCCGCTACTGCCAAGATTCATGCATTCCCGAAAAGCTTCAAATAAGCTCGTCGTTCCCGTTAAATTCAAATTATCTGTAGCCATGAGTTCTAAATTGGAGCACCCATAAAAATAACTCCCCGAATTTCCCAATTGTAAGCAACCCCATTGTTGGATTTTAAGAATCTTCAATCGATCTCTCCCGTTATTAAACTGCCAACCTATTATCTCTCCTGTGATATTAATGGTATACACTCCCTCAGAAGCATAGGTGTGGTTAACGGCAAGTTGATCATAACTCGTAATCACGTCATTACTTCCGTCTCCCCACTCTACCATGAAATTATACGCTCCGCCCAATTGTAGGGGTAAGGCTACTTGACTACTATTGCTGGAACCTGAGCTCGTCTTGGTCGTATTCCAGACTGAGAGAAACTCATTTGAGCCTTGTGCAATACGTACAGAAAATTCACCGTTGGTAGGTGTTTGTTTTTGCTCATGAAGTGGGGGCAAAAAGATTGAAATGCTTAGCAGCACCAATGATAATAATACAAGTGCGATACTTGACTTAGCTGTTTTATTTTTCATCAATTTAATCACATTTACTTTTTAACATTTAAGTGGAATTTGTAAATGATGTGATATTTTTGTCAATATCCAATAATTAATCCAAATTTAAAAACTTTGACGTTCATTTTACTTCCTCTAATCTTGCTTATAGAGAAATAATACAATTTTAAATACTGTTTTCTAGATTATTTAGTGTTCTATATTAAATCTCAATATAATATTAGTTATAATTCTTTAAATAACATGATTAGTTTAATTCCAGAACCTGACCTTGGTGGTGTAGGTAGATTTCTAACTGACTTGTTTAATGGGTTTAGTTATTTCTGGTATACTTTCTTCAGGTATGGGAATTATATACTATTTGCAATTTTCGTAATTATGGGATTAGTATTATTCCTAAACGCCAGAGAGAAAGAATATGATGAAAGGATTCATGGAAAAGAAGAATTGGTAAAAAAAAGGGGGAGAGCGGGAGTATTAATTTGCCTTCTTCTAGATTTTGCTTTTTTATCAAATCGATTTACAAGATTCCTCTATGATATTTATGAAAATGTCCCTGAACCACAACTTATTATTTCACATCATAATTTTTGTATTAAAAGGAATGATTAAAATTACTTAAACTCAAGAGAATACACAATTTCTTTGAATTTTTCATCATTAAACAGGTTAGCTCCTGCGAAAATACTAACGCGGATCCATTTTTCATTTTTAAAAACCGACAGATGAATACTTTTTACTTTAAACATACCTGCTGCCTTAAATTCAATTACGCTTTCATAGGCAGGTGTTCCATCTCTTAAATTTGTTAGGTTATTGGAAATTATTTTGACATCTTTCGCTCTAGGATTCAACGTTCTCATAATTTTTTTGGTGGTTTGTTCTAAACGCCTCTTAGGAGATATTTTTGATATATAAATTACCAGATCAATACCTAAAGTAGAAGCAAAGAAGACTGCTTTACCTAATGGCCCTGGTTTTAATTCAACTAGATTTTCTGGGTAGGTAACTGAAAAAGCAGAAGAAGCATTGTTATATACTTTAGATTTAATCTCACTTTTTACTTCACTTTCTTCATGTAATTTTAAAGTATCATCATAGATACGCTCAAACCGAGCCTTTAGCATTGGTATAAATTGGGGATGGGTTACAACATAGAGAATGTCATTTTCAATGGCTTTAATTACTATTTCTGCCAAAATTTCGGGATCCATTCCTAATTCTAATAATTTAGTTATATTTGCCCTAGCAGACTCTGATAATTTAACCATCTCCGGTGTTGGTTGCCAAAGACCTGGCTGTGCTTGTCTAAGGATTTCTGAATTTTTTATTATGTTCGTGCGAACATAACCAGGACAAACCACAGAAACACCAACATTTGTGTTGAAACATTCAAGAGCTAAAGTTTCACTAATTGCTACTACAGCATGTTTAGAGGCGGAATATGGTTGACCTTCGCCTGTAAGTAAGCCTGCCATTGAAGAAGTATTAACAATATGACATGGTTCTTTACTATTTAGCATACGATTTAAGAAAAATTTAATCCCATAAATTACACCAAATAGATTAACACCAAGCCCCCAATCCCAGTTTTCAAGAGTTAAAAAACGCATAGGTCCACCTCCTCCAACCCCCGCATTATTACAAAGTATGTTCACGTGTCCAAAATGTTCATAAGAAACATCTGCCAAATGAGCAACTTGCTCACGGTCACTTACATCTGTGATCACAGTTAATACCTCAGCATCAATTTCTTCAAGCTCTTGGGAAACTTTATCGAGAGATTCTTTATCAATATCCGCGAGAACTATTTTCATTCCACGTTTAGCAAAGACATGAGCAAGTCCACGTCCAATACCACTTGCTCCACCAGTTATTACAGCTACCTTTCCTTCAAAATCTTTTATCATTATTTTCACACCAAAAATATTACTTCAAAATTAATTTGGATTACCCTTATTATAATATATAAACGAATTATTAAATTCATTTGATTGAATAGTGGTCATTTTTGAAGAAGTAAAATCTAACAAAATGGAGATGAGTCAAAATAACAGAAAATCAAATAAAGGATAAAGAAAAAGAAAGCCCAAAATATATGACCATAGACGAAATAATCTCATTACTTCTGGAAGTGAGAGTCGATTTAAGCGTATTAAAGAAATCGGTCACCTCAAAAGAAATAAAAGAACAACTTAAATGGACAATTAACGGAATCGATATAATCGGATGTGAACTAGCCCAAAATATCGCTAAGAAATTAAAAGAAAAATAGAAAGAAAAAATAAATTAAAAAAATGTTTAGATTTACATCATACTTGGTATTAGTTTATAAAGAACAAAACAAGTATTTTTGATTTTCAAATGAAATTAATTTAGATTTTTTCTTTTCCCCTCAAGTACCG
>JABXKB010000097.1 GCA_013375485.1 Promethearchaeota archaeon
AAATCAAGGCAAAATATTTAATTGACGCCACAGGGTTAATGCCAAAGGTTAGAATGAAGATGAGACCTAATGATTTCGAAAAAAGATCATCAGGAGCAACGATCAATTATTATTTTGATGGTGAAGCTGATTTAGATCCTAATTGTCTTTACCAATATTGGAACTTAGAATTTAACAACATGATGTTCGCTTGGATTTATAAAAAAAACGATCTTTGGGTTATCGGTACAGGATATGATAAAAATATAGCTAAAGTAGGTCAAAAGTTTTTTGATTTTGTTAAGGAAGAATATAATCTTAAAGGAGAAATCGTTAAAAAAGAAGGATTTTCAAGTACAATGAACATGGGAGAAAGTAGAGTTAATCTTGGTGAGGGTCGAATAATGTATGTGGGAGATGCCGCGGGGTTGGTAGATATGTGCCGAGGAGTTGGAATGGATGCCGCTGCCCTAAGTGGTCGTCTAGCAGCAAAAGCAATTCTCAAAACTGAAAAAAAAAGAAAAGAACCGTCTCAAGCTTTTCAATTTTATTCACGAATGATGAGAAAAGCTATAAAGCAAACAATAAATAATGTCGGAAAAGGAATATATAACTTGAAAAATAATGAAGAGTTATTAATTTATTTAAAGAAATTCATGTTAAAAGAAGGAATAGTCATGATGATTCAGAAATTTCTTAATAAATTCAGAAGAGCAGAAAAAATAACTTTATTGCCACCATAGTAAGATATGGAATAAATTTTTGACACAAATTACTCTAAAAATAAGAAAAATAAAATATAATTAAATCTAATTTTTGATGTTTACTTTCTACTTGGGGGTCTTATTAGATACGCAAGTATCACAGCACCAACTGACATAATTCCCATTACAATAAATAATATTAAATAGCTCCCAAATGCAGTAACGAATAAATTAACTCCAACAGCTCCAATGAAACCCGCGATGTCGTATGCTGTGAATACAATTCCATAATTTGGACCTAAATTTTTCGAACCGAATAAATCTGCTGTTGCAGTTGGAAATAAGCTGAAATTCCCTCCAAAACAGAAATAAATTGCACACGTCATAAATAAGAAGTAAACTTCATTGACATTAGTAGTAAAATATACAAACATAAGGATTGCCTGGGTTGTAAACATTAATAACATAGCTTTTTTATAGGTTATAAAATCAGATAATTGCCCCCACACTATTCTTCCTAATCCATTAAATAATGCTGCTAAACTACCAATTAATACATTAAGAGTGATTTTATAGCACAGACGGATATGTAAAAGTTGTGGAGATTGTGAAGAATGGTGTCATTTTAAAGCCAGAGACTTTACTGATACTAAATTACATTTTAATCCAAGTAGATGTTTTGGATGTGGGATCTGTGTCTCTAAATGCCCAAATAATGCTATAAAACTGGTAAAAAAATAGTGTTACTATAACTATTAAGGGTATATTGTCTTTACGGCTTCAAAAAGTGTTGAAAAATCTGATTCCTTCCTATAAAAAATAGGAGGCTTTCCAATTGGAGCTTTCACTTTTATCCAACCTCCAGTAAATTCCTTTCCTGACCAAAGATGAGTCCAACTATCATTTGGTAAATACACTTTCCACTCATATATATTTGGTTTTATAACTGGAGCAATAAGTAAATCACGACCTAGCAGGTATTGATGTTTAAGATTGTATAATATTTGATCATCTTCATAGTGTAAAAAGCATCCTCTAAAGGGAGGGACTCCTTCATTTTGATATTTTTCTGAAAGACTTTTAAGGTAGGGTTTCAAGTATACATGAATTTTAACCATTCTTGCTAAGTGATTTAATGTATCCTCATCAGAATCAAATTGCCAATTGACATTAGGGCGATTACTTTCATGAGTTCTCATTAACATCGAGAAGGATGCTATTTCTACTGATCTCATGAATAGTTCTTTTGTTCTTTTAAATTTTCCATACGTTGTATAGCATCCGATATCAAAATGATAATAACCAATCCCACATAAACCCAGATTTATAGCTCCTGGAATGACAGAAGGTAGTCCTACTCTTTCATCCCAATCTACTCGTTGATCTCCTGAAAAGTGTATTACTGAATATTTTGAAGTACCTGTAAATCCAGAACGTGTAAAAAATATTAATTCACCAATTAAATTTTCTTCTTTCAAGACATCATAATTTACTTTAGTCCAAACTGTGGGAGAATAATTATGAAATTCTTCGCCTGATACTCCAGAATAAAATATAGCATCTGTTGGTACATATTCCCCATAGTCAACCATCCATCCATATAGTCCAATCCCAACCATATGCTTTTTAATTACAGATTTAATCCATTCAATAGCTTGGGGGTTAGAAAAATCAATTTGTGCTGCTGGAAAATCTGTCATCATGGTTAAGTAATCATTCCCGTCTTGATTTTTAATGCAATATCCATGCTTGGAAGCTTCTTTATAGAGATCTCCTTCAATTGCTAACATAGTATTAATATATCCTAAGAATTTGATTCCTCTTGAATTTAATTCTTTAATAAATCGTGGAAGATTGGGATAAATATTTTTATCGTATTTCCAATTCCAAAATAATTGTTTTCCAAATGATGTATAACGGATTCCTTGCCAATCCTGACACCATATTGCTGTAACCTCGATCTCATGTGACAATGCTTTCTCCATTTTTTTTTTTACAATTTCAGGTCCTCCCTGAATTCCTAACCAAATACCATCAAATACCCAGTCCGGTATCTTTGGTTGCACCCCTAAAAAATTGTTTATGTTTTTAACTACTTCTAATAAAGAATCATACTTTCCAATGTATATTTCTTCTGGAATATCCCAGATATATAATTCATGAAAATCCTCTTTCTCGAAATTAAATTCTGCATAATAATTAGTTTCAACATGAAGATAATATTTCTTTGACGAAATAAAATTAGGTTGTGGATAATAAGTGTATTTTACTCTTGATGCAGGTGAGGCATCTTCCACCCATATGGGGATTTTTTGACCCTTTAGATTTAATTCTGCAAATTGTTCACCACATCCAAAGACAGCTTCATCTTTATATGCCATGATTCTTATCCATAACCGATTGATTAAAGGATTTTCACATTTCAATGATAATAATAACTTATCCTCCTGTACAAAGAACTCTACTACTAAACTATAATCACCATGGTACAATTCCAGAATAACTTGATTATCAGATTTAGATAGTACTTTATACTTTGAAAGAAGAAATCTTTTTTTGATAGACGCTTTTATTCTAATCATAGAATGATCTTGTTTATATTCAGCTGATCCTATCCCAATTTCAAAAGTTGGATTTTCTACTGTATGTGAGAGGAATTTGTAGTTTTTGAAATATAAGTCAAATCCATGATCAGTCTCTTCAAATCTAATCATTTTATTACCTTCCAACCTTTTATTTTTGCAAATATCTCAAACGGCTTTATAAAATTACCGTATACTACTGATATATGATGAGCTATTCCATTTTCAACAATTTTATCAAATATATTCTTAACACCCTCCTTAAATTCAGCCTTTACATAAGTACCCTTCAATTCTTTTTTCATAGGGATACCCTTAGCATCTTGTAAAAATATGCGATATTCTCCAGAAGCATAATCAATTCTTAACAAAGATAAATCACCTGATTTCATAACAAAATCAGCTGTCACCCCTTTTCCTTCAGCAAAATATGAATCTAATGATCTTAAGCATTTTTCATCCCATAAATTGCAAGCTGCGACACCACAATGCCATAGTAATCCAAAATTCTCACTAAAATCTATTTGTGAAAAATCTGCTAAAAAGGGGGTTCTACCACCAATAGCTTTATGAGCTAACATTGAAAGGCTTCCTAAGATATCCCCTTCACAAGCAAGGATTTTTCCTTCAGATTGTAAAAGTGACATGGTAGCACAGGGAGAAATTCCGAAATTCGAAGCAAATTCGGGCCAACATCTAATTGCAATAGCATCTAAATTATAATTTTTTATGAAATTATCAAACTTCACTGTTAATGCAGCTACCTTTCCTAATTGATCATTAGATATTTCTGATACATCAAAAATCGATTTGATCTGCATTTTACGTTCATTTATTTCATTATCCTCTACATGAAAATCAATAATGTTATTTAATTCAAAATGATCAATTAGAATTCCTGTTTCTTTAAATAAATCTAGTTCATCCACATCCAAGTTAAAAAATCCTTTTGCTCGAAATCCAATTATACCGATATGAGATGACTTAAATGACTTAATAATACGAATTGCATCTAACCAGTTTAAATCAATTCGATCTCCAATAATAATATGATAGTTTTTTATACCTGCTTTATATAAATTGCTAGCATTTAAGTTTATTCCACACACAGAATTAAGTCGAATTTTTCCTCCATCATAAGGAAGTTCATTTAATCCCCATAATAAAATAGGTTTGGTAACTGTTTTATATAATTCTAATACTAGATGACCTAAAGCAAATGTTCCACTTATACATACTAATCCATCAATTTCTTTTGAAGCACAAATATGTGCTGCATTTTGAGCATCTTTAATTTCAATAACTAAATCATCAATAAACACCCATTCAATGTTTTTTATTGATTTTAACTCATTTTGAAGCCTTTTATAGATATTTGCTGCTTCTAGATGATCAAAAGTTTTACGAGCAAGACAGACTACTCCAATTTTAATAACTTGCGACATTATAAGTCCTTATATTAAGTAAGTTAAATTTATTTGAACTATGATCTCAGAATAATCAAAATAAATTAAAAATTTTAATATTTGATTATATAACAAAATTTAGGAATAAAATTCTAAAAATTAATTTAATTATGAAAATTATTGATGCACACGTACACTTATTTGATACTCCCGAATATCTATCACGCTTAATTCGGGTTATGGACGATTACGATATTGAAAAATGTTGTATAAGCGGACTTGGAAAACTATTTAAATGTGTTGATAATCAAGGCATTAAAAAAGCATTAAAAAAATATCCTAATCGATTAATTGGAGCTGTTTTTATAAGACCAGGGATTGATACTTCTCAAGATATATACAATGCTTTTTATGAGGGTTTTAAAATGATAAAAGTTACAATTCCAACTAAACCTTATGACGATCCAACATTTTTTCCTTTATGGGAAGCGGCTCAAGAATTAAAGATGCCTATTTTATTCCATACGGGAGTTGTAACAATACCAACAAAAGCTCATAATGAAAGAATATCTTCTTGGTATATGCATCCTATGAGATTAGAAGTGATATCAAATACGTTTCCTAAACTTAATTTGATAATTGGTCATTTTGGTGTTCATTGGAATGATGATGCTGCAGAATTGCTAAGAATGAAGGATAATATATATTCTGATCTTTCAGGAGCACCTAAGGGTTGGAGAGTAAGGGTAGATAATATAGGAATAAAAAAATGGTTATGGTGGCCAGATGCGTTCAAAAAAATTATCTTTGGGACAGATGTTATTTATAGTCAAATATCACAAATACTAATGGAAGATAAAACTCGCTTAGATAAATATAATATTGATCCGAAAACCCAAGAATTAATTTTTTCTGGTAATATCTTAAAGTTGTTAGGAGAAAGGTGAATATGGTTAATAGGAAGGAGGAAATTAGAGAACTTATGCATTTATCTCCCTCTGATGTGATTTTAAGGGCGGGAGATCATCTAAAGGTATGTAATAATTTAGAAGTGCTTTACCACACATTCGCACAGGATATTTTTAATGAGATTTTGGAAAATAATCATCAAAGGAAACCAACTCGTATAATACTACCAATAGGTCCAATAGAACAATATCCAATATTGGTTAAATTAATTCAAGAGAATGATATCATATTAGAAGACTGTTGGTTTTTTTTTATGGATGAATATTGTGATGAACAAGGATCTGCTCTAAAAATAGGACATCCTTTGAGTTTTAAGCGAGTTGCAAAATTATACTTATTTGATCCTCTAAATGGTGATTATGGATTGAATCTAAAACAAATTTTTTTTCCTAATGAATTCATCATTACTAAATTAGATAATATTATTAAAGAGATAGGAGGTATTGATACTTGCTATGGAGGTATTGGAATTCAAGGCCATTTAGCATTTAATGAGCCTTGTCCTAATATAGCTAAACTAAACTCTCGTAAGGTCGAATTAAATCCATTTACAATCACAATTAATGCAATTAGAGCTCAAGTAGGAGGTAATTTGGAAAATTTTCCTAAAAAAGCATTTACTCTTGGAATGAAACAAATTCTTGAGTCAAAAAGGATAAAATTATATTGTAGAAATGGTACATCTTACGATTGGGCAAATACCGTTCTTCGAATTGCATTATTTGCAACACCAGGTGATGATTATCCTGTAACTCACATAAGGAATCATTCTAATTATGTAATTGTGACTGATAAGGATACTCTTGAAATTCCAAAAATTTTATTATAGATCATCAAATTACTTATTTTAATTTATAAAATATAGCAATTTTGTTTTAGGCTATGAAAAATGAATTCAGAAAGAAATATAGAAAAAGATTCAAAATACCTTCCTTATGAACCTAGAATGGAACCTGCTCCACAAAATACTTTAAATGCAAAAAGAACAATTTTAATATCTTTATCTTTCTTTACTGTGCTTCTCGCTTGGTCTTATTTCAATTTCAAAGTCCCGCTTATACTTGATGAAATTTTAAGTACAATTCCTCTGAAAGATTTAATAAAAGGCTCTATTATGGCAATTGATAACATAATTGCTGTGGTACTACAACCATTTTTTGGTGATTTAAGCGATCGGACAAAAAGTAAGTTAGGACGGAGAATGCCCTTTATTATTATTGGTACTACATCGGCAGCAATATTTTTTATTATCATTCCTTGGATGCGAATATTAGCTGGATTGATTTTAATCATTTTCCTTTTCGATTTAGCTATGTCAATTTATCGTTCGGCATCTATAGCTATTTTGCCGGATTATACATCTGAGACTGAATATTCAAAAGGAAGCTCTATTCAGCAATTTATAGCAAATATGGGAGGGTTATTTGCATTTACAATTCCGATAATCATGGGTGGACTTCAAAATAGTTTATCTGCAGCTTGGTTTGATGCTATGGGGTTTTTAATTATCTCAGTCATTATGTTAGTTTTAGTTGTGGTTCAATTCATTAAAGTAAAGGAAACTCCTACTGGTGATAAATTTTTTCAAATTTCCCATAATAAGTTAGAGATAGAGCCCTCTACTTTCAAAGCAAGGGAGATAGTAAAATCTTCGGAAATTTCACAAGATCGTAAGGTAAAATTAAGATCATATCATGAATTTGTTGAGATTATAAAATCCCACAAGGATTTTGCATATTTCTTAGGAACTGTTGTATTTATGTATTTGGCCTTTGCCTCCGTTGAAGCATTCTTCTCAAGCTTTGCAGTTGATTATTTTGATATAACTGAAAGTGCTGCTGGTACTTTATTCCTTTTTTACTCAGGTCCAATGATATTATCTGCTATTTTTGTTGGTATGTTAGGTCAAAATAAAAAAATTGGTCGTAAAAATGCTGTAAAAATCTTTCTTACATGGTTAATCATATCGCTTGTAATAATGGCGTTTTTAGTAGTCCCGATAACTTATCATAACCATAATCAACTATTAACAATAATAGTATTAGTTTTAATTGCTGTCCCATGGATGGGATTTATAGTAAATAGCTTTTCTATTCTTTGGACCCTAGCACCTAAGGAAAAAACGGGAATATATACAGGTATGTATTATACTTTTAATCAAACTGCGTATGCTTTAGCTCCTGTTTTATTTGGAGGATTGCTATCAATTTTCATCGATCTTGGAGATTTTCGGTATATCATCATGTTTCCATATATTCTAATATTAGTTATAATCGCTTATGTGTTGTTCTTTCGTGTAAAAGGTGGTAATATCAGCTCTGATGAAAATCAGTGAATAACTTTATTTATGACTTAAAAATATCTATTTTTTTTATTTACCATTAATTCTGACCTTATAATTTACCAATTAAAAGAAATGATATTGGAATAATCTTGCTAAGCTCTATTATCTAATCAAATTAGTCTTTCATTATTAATGCTACTTTAAATCAACTTAGTTAAAATGATATTAGTTTTAAAGTGAATAAATTTTAAGTTAAAAATAAAATAAAAAAAAATATCTAATTATTTCTCCTTAGGAGGTTTTATTAAATAGGCTAATAGTATAGACCCCACAGACATACATCCCATAACAATAAATAATATCAAGTAACTCCCAAATGCTGTAACGAATAAATTTACACCAACAGCTCCAATAAAACCAGCAATTCCATAAGCTGTAAACACCATTCCATAATTAGGACCTAAATTTTTCGAGCCGAATAAGTCTGCTGTTGCAGTTGGAAATAAACTGAAATTTCCTCCAAAGCAGAAATAAATGGCACATGTCATAAATAAGAAGTAGATTTCGTTGATATTAGTAGTAAAATAGACAAACATTAGGATTGCTTGGGTTGTAAACATTAATAACATAGCTTTTTTATAGGTTATAAAATCAGATAATTGCCCCCACACTATTCTTCCTAATCCATTAAATAATGCTGCTAAACTTCCAATTAATACAAAATCAGCGGCACCTATTACATAAATAAAATTATCGGTAGCATCGACAGTTTTTGCAAAAGAAGCATATGATCCTATTACCATTAAGCCAGACATTGCGCTTAAGATAAAGGTTGCCCAAAGCATCCAAAATTGGGGTAATTTTATTGTTTGGTTACGTTCAAATTCAATTCCGGAAATTCCGCTTTCTTCTGATGGTAGAGGTGGTATCCAACCCTCTGGTTTCCATCCTTCGGGAGGATTACTTAAAGTCATTGCTCCTCCAATTATTAAAACTAAATATATCACTCCTAAAACAACAAACATTATTGGAATATTCCTAGAAATTGATGTAACAAAATTTGGATCAGTTGTCTCTAAATTATTTGGATTAGCAAGTGCTTTTATTACATAGTTAAAAATAAAAGAACCTGCTCCAAAACCTGCTACAGCAATACCATTAATGAATCCTTTTTTATCTGGAAACCACTTGCTTGCTGATGCTATAGGACATACATATCCAAAACCTATCCCTGCCCCAAAAATAATTCCGTATGTGATTAATAATCCAATAAAGGTTGTCATAGTAGCAGATAATATAACTCCAATACCTAATAAGATCCCTCCTAGAATTGCTATCTTTTTAGGCCCATATTTATTTTGTAATTGTCCTGCGAGAATCATAACAAGGGCAAATGTTAACAATCCTGCTCCAAAAATGTATACAGTTACTTCTCTTGCTTCATTTAAATAAGGACTTACAAATATAGTAAGTGTACCCCATGAATATATTGTACCTAATGCGAGCTGTATCAAAATAGCTCCAATAACAACAATCCAACGATTTCTAACTTTTTGTTCCTGAGACATTTTTCATTCCACTAATGAAAATTTATAAGTTTAAGAATTAATTGAAAGATAAAAACGTTTTATTAATATTTTAAAAACTACTTGAAACTTTAATTAAGAAATTATGGATATATAAGAAAAATTGTTAATATTAACCAATCAAAAAAAAAAATAATTAATATATGATATATTAGAAAGTTTTATATAAAAGATACCTTTAAGAATGCAATTATTATGAGATTCATTACTGGGCTAAAAAATCTGTCAAAAAAAACAATTTTGATTATTATTGTTTTCATTTTCATTATTTCTTGGTTTTTGTTCATTTTTAGTAGGTTAGTAATCTCAAACCCCACCTTTAGCGGAATTATCGCATTTTTTATAGCTTTTTTAGCAGGATTTACATTTGTACTATTAATTTTATCACTTTTTTTCAACCTTGATAAAAGAGGAACATTTTGCGTAATAACTGCGATAGTTTTAACTATACCAGTCATATTAATTTTTACTAGGTTTATTTGGAGGTTTTTTATATTCTGTTTTTTTGCTAACCTTGTAATAACAGCTTTCTTTGCCTTTAAATTTTGTATTGATACATCTACTACGGTAGATGATTATTTATACAGGAAAAAGTCGTCTAGGAAATTTACAAGAGTATTAGAGTTTATTGTTTTTCTAATTCTTAATGTAGTGTTCGTTTTTGTTACAATAAGGTTCTTTAGAAACTCTAGTAACCCGGTTATTCAAGGTTTAGCTAATTTCCTCATATCTATTGATATTATCCTTATAGTGATTGATGTAATATTATTTGTATTCATAATATTTCGATTAATCTTTACTAAAAAATTTTCAGCATACATTTCATTTTTCTACCTTTTAATCTTTATCTACATGCTCTATGTTGTTATTAGTTTATCAGCAGATTTTATTTTCTATGATCCTTTCTATAATTTACTATCTTTTTTTATCGATTTCTTTATCTTCTTGTATCTCATTGGTTCCATATTCGAAAGAGTTGAATATATTAAAGACCAAATTAAGATATTAGGAGCAGATACAATTGCATTGTTTGTAATATTAATGAAATCAATTGTGCAAATAATTAATATACTGGTGGATCTGAACATTTTTACCCTAGCACAAATAGGTGGATTATTATTAATTCAGGCTCTAGTTTTGTTAATTTGCATTGCCCTCTTTTCTCTATTGATAGGTCTATACACAATTTTTGCTCATAAAGAAGGGAAAAACTTATAAATTTCCTAGTTTTATTTTGAATGAATTTCCCCCTTAGTGAATATTTTTAAATAATATATATTACTTAAAAATAGCATCTGAATTAAATTAAGAAAGAGAAAATATGAGTGAATCTGAATTAACTGAATTAAGGAAGGGAAAAATTAGAAGACTTTTATTATTGGTACTCATAATAATCGGAATTGGATCTGTCGTTACTGTTATCATTATCTTAAATATGAATACCGGAGATAATACTGGAGGATGAGCTTGTACGTATATTAAATTTGTAAAGATCTTTGCTACACATAATTCTTTAAACAATTACTATATCGAGTTTTTTAAGAAAATTAATACCTTATCAGCATAATTACCAAATGGAATGATTCTTACTAAAAAATGATAGTAGAAAGATGACCTACCCTGCGAGGGTTTTGGTAACAGAAGTAATATATTATGGAAAATCTCAAGCAACTGGAATTTGATGATCATGATAAAGATTAATTAAAAATAGGTTATTCTTCTTTTTGTCTTTTTTTTTTAACATAATCATAAGCATTTTATAATGATAAATTTTAAAAAATCAGTAAATCTACGTAAGATATGCCAAAAGTTATACTCGAAGTAAATGAAAGAAAGATCCCCTTAAAAGATTTTATGCAAGAGATGTTAGCAAATATAATTCTAGGTTATTTAAAATCAACAAAAGGAGTACCGGATAACATTAAAAACATTAAAATTGATTTAAATCTATAATTTCCTAACTTTTATTTTATTTTTATTGAAAAAATACAGAGAGTATTTAAAAAAAAAGAAAGAATTTTTAGTTATTAAAGTTCTTGGATTGCTTTTTGTTTAGCTAATTTTTCTTCTTCTGTTAGTTCTACTTCTCCTCTTTTAACAAATAGCATCATTATAAATGCTAATATGAAGAAAATAGCACCATTGAGAAGAAGAGAAGGAGGAGAGAACAAATCAGTAAGACCACCTACGATCATTGGTCCAAGTATGGCTGCGAGAAAACTAAAAAAGTAATAAAGCCCTGTGTAAGTTCCAATTTTTCTTTCTGAGGGTGCCAACTCCCAAACTATTACAATTGAATTAACATTAATAAGTGCCCAACCAGGTCCTAGAAATGCTAATATTATAGCCATAATCGCAAGATTCGGTTGTGTTAATCCTAAGAAAAACCCAATTACTAACATTGAAATCCAAATTAGTATACCAATTTTAATTGCCTTTCTCCTACCAATCTTAGTAGCTACTATAGATAAAGGATATATTGTAATTATTAATGGTACACTAACGAAGAATGGTAGAAATCCAGCAAGTCCTTCGGCGTATCCTAACACATTGACACCATATATCGATACTAAAGCCACAATTCCTTGGTAGCCAATAAACCAAAAGAAGATTGCTAACAAAATAAATAATGTACTTTTATCTTCCTCTGCTAATATATCTTTTATACTTTCAATTAAACCAGGCGTCTTCTTTTCTTCTTTTACTTTTTTTCCTTCCTTTTCTTCAAGCTCTAATAGTTCTTGGTAGCTATAAGCGTCCTTTTCCTTGATTTTCCAGAATAAAACGCCTAAAGCTGCAACCATAATGATTGAAACTATAATAAACGTAACTTGTCTTCCTATTCGAACTGAAGAAAATAGATCTATGAGGTAACTTAAACCATACCCGAGAGTTACTCCCAATCCTCCCATTAAATTAATAATACCGTTTCCTTTACTTCTATTAACAGGTTTTACAAAATCTGGCATTATTGATACTGCTTGAGCTCTATAAAGTCCCATACTAATACCAAAAAATAACATCCAAAGAAATAATGTTACTAATGAAGTTTCTGTTGGAATTAAAGCAAAAAATAGAGCACCTATAGGAATACCAATTAATAAAAAAGGCATCCTTCTTCCAAACTTAGTTCGGGTATTATCTGAAATCGATCCCATAATTGGTTGGAGAATGACTCCTATTATATTATCTAAAGCCATTAATAATCCTATCATAAATAGGGAGGGGATATATGCATCTAAAAGTAGTGGGACTTGAGCATTATAAAGTGCCCATGCGATTTCTGAAGAAAGAAAAGCCAATCCAATCAAAAAAGTCTGTTTTACGTTAAACTTTGGTGTAGACTCTGACATTTTTTTAACCAATTTTTTGTAAATAAATGATTATTTATTAAATCTTTAAATGTATAAAAGATCGATCTATAAAATTATCATTTTAAAAAGCAAATTAAACAACAATGTAAAAATATTTGATAAATTATAACTAAAAAACTACAGATATACAGTTAAATCACATGATTAAGTTTGTAAAAAAGATATTTATTCCAGAATAAAACAATGGAAGCATTCCAAATAGGCTAGTTAAAAAATGCACGACAACTGCGGGATAAATACTGTGTTGTTTGGTAAATAGGTACGTTAAGAGAATATTTATAATCACCATATAGGTTAAATAAAGCAGAATCATAAAAAGGAATACAAAGGATCCAAATCTAAAGAATAAATAAATGCAATAAACAAAATGATAGAAAAAGAAAATTATAGCATTTAAGCCTATAGAAATCTTTTTTTTGAATTTAGTTCGGAGTATTGGGAAAATAATTCCACGGAATATAACTTCATGCCATGCTGAAAATAAAAAAATTGTTAAAATCCCAAAAATATCTATGTTAAGAAATTGAAAATATTCAAAAGTAGAAGGAAATATGCCAGCAAGAACAAATATGTAATGAATTGAAATAACTGAAATAGTCCCCAAAAGTCCATATCTAAGAATTTTGAAAATCTTTTGAGAACGATCATAATCTATATCTTGATCTTCTCTATATTTAGGAATGAATTTTACCTTTATAAAAATCAAGATTAAAAGAGGAAAGATACAAAATAGAAAAAGAAAGTAATCAGCTATTTGCATCAAATTATAGTCCACATTTAATATACTCCGGATAAATACCAGGTATAGATTTCCTAAAGAAATAAAAAAGAAATCAAATAATAAAATTAGTGATATTGATAACCATGGATGACTTGAGATAAAATTTAATCCAGAAGTTATTACATATTCAATTTTAGGCAAAGTTAGATCGACTTCTCTTCTCGAATCAGGTTTTAAAGAAGGAGGAATCAAATACTTGGGTTTTAAAGTAGGAGAAAAAATTATTTTAAATATGAGTAATAATAAGCAATAACTCACTATTAAAAATAAACTAAAGTTGAATATGAAAAATTGTAATCCAATAAAATACAAGACAATTCCTGTTGATACCATTATGAAGTAAAACATGTATTCAGATATATAGAGAAAAGCCCATTTTATCATTTTGTTATCAGGGCGAACTGGATCTAACACAAATCGATTTTTTTTTCTTCCAAATAGATATATATACATTTCAAACATTGAGAAAAGAATAATCCAAGCGAATGGTAAAGAGAAGGAGGCATATATCAAGAGTTCCATAAATCTTGGGTCATATATATATATAAGATATGGTGAAATTACTGAAATTGTTTGAATTATCATGAAATATAAAAGTTTTGCTTTTGCTCGATTTTTGGGGGTAATAGGGAGTGCTATTAGTATTGATTCTCTACTACCTTCTAAATTTATT
>JABXKB010000098.1 GCA_013375485.1 Promethearchaeota archaeon
AAAACTCGGCTGGGTGCTTTTATGGAAATGTTCAGATAAGGAAAATTACAACCTGAACAGCTTCAGCTAAAAGAATAGTTCCTGTGGCTATGGAAAGACTTCCTGTAATGATGTATACCGTTAAAGTCCCTAGTAATAATGTTATTGATCTATAAATTATACTTTTGACAACGCTTTGTTTCCACTCAATCTTCTGCAATTTTTTTTTAGATTTCATCTCAATTTTTTTATTTTTTTAAATTTTTATTAAGAATTTAATATATATTTTATTTCTATTTTTTGTAATTATTATGAAATCTAAAAGAAATGAAAAATCAATAATTAAATCTTTATCTTTGATATTTAGATCGATATAATCAAGAATTAGTAGACAAAGTTTTTACAACAAAAAAGTAATTTTTTATTTTATTTTTATGCTCCAACTAATAAAATAGATTTAATGTTTTTCTTTTGTTAAAATTAATTCATAGACCTTAATGTAATCATTCACCATCCTTTCAACAGTAAACTTTTTTTCAACCCATTGACGACATTCAGAACGATTAATTTCCTTAACTTTTTTCAATGATTTAACTGCTTCGTCAATAGAATCGACAAGAAATCCAGTTTTTCCATCCACAATTACTTCTTGCATACTACCTTTATTAAAGGTAATTACAGGTGTTCCACATGCCATACTTTCTACAACAGAAAGGCCAAATGCCTCGGGTACATTAATAGGATTCAATAAGGCATAAGCTCCTCCTAATAATTCATCTCTTTTTTTTGGGTTAGCAACACCAACAAATTCTATCGATTTTTTATCGAGAAATGGCTCAACATTTTCTTTAAAATATTGTTTATCTTGAATAATTCCTGCTAAAATTAATTTCATTCCAGCTTTACGAGCTATTTGTATAGCTTCTTTAGCACCTTTATCATGGTGTATACGACCAAAAAATAGTAAATAATCTTTTGGTTTAATTCTAAAACTAAATTGATTAAGATCTATTCCATGGTAAACAGTGGCAATATAATTCAAACTAGGAATCCTAGCAGCATTACTAATACTAACATAATAGCTCTGATTATTATACTTTTGATAAACTGGTAAAATTTTTGGAGATGATATGCCATGGATTGTTGTTACAACTGGCGTTGACGTCATTTTCATATAGGTTAAAGGTAGGAAATCAAAATGATTATGAATAATATCAAAATCATCCCCCCTCTCAAACAATTCAGAGATATGTAAGCATTCCCAAACTTTTGGTATTAATTCACTATCTTCTTCATACCCATAAGCGCAAACACTTAATAAATTTGCTTTAGTAATGGAATTTTTTGTAGCAAATAAGGTAGCTTCAATTCCTTTTTCTACAAGACCTTCGGTCAGTAAAGAAGCTACATACTCCCATGGACCATAAGATCGAGGAGGTGTACGCCATGCAATTGGTGAGAGTATTGCTACGTGCAAAAACTCCCCTCTTCTAATGAATTATGCTGTTTAAGCCATTCAAGAAGTTTAGAAAGATTAGCTGTTGCTAAACCGATACAACTATCAGCACAACCATAATAGAGTAAAATCTTATCATTTTCTTGAATCCAACCACATGGAAAAACTACTTTATCAACGTCTCCATAAGCCTCGTAAGATTCCTTTGGAGAAAAAACCCATTCATCAGATCTAGCAATTAGATTACATGGATTTTTTATATCTAAAAGTGCCAACCCTAATCTATATATTATACCACTGGCAGTATTCTTTACTCCATGATAAAGAATTAGCCATCCCTCATCAGTTCTTAAAGGTGGAGGCGATAATCCAATTTTGTTCGCATCCCACCAACTACC
Organism: Promethearchaeota archaeon; assembly: GCA_013375485.1. GTDB lineage: Archaea > Asgardarchaeota > Lokiarchaeia > Sigyniarchaeales > SOKP01 > Loki-b32. Next base: position 1,834 of record JABXKB010000098.1, read on the forward strand.
TTTCCTAGCTTTGATAAGTACTTGATGATCCCCCCAATGTTTAAGATCTGGAGAAAATGATATCCAAATATTAGCTTTAGGGATTGTAACGTATGAAACAGGTCTATGAATCATTGCCCAACGCCCATTAAACTGAACAGGAAATAAAGCAGCATCTTTATCTTCTGGTGGCATCACAGAACCATATCGAGTAAAATTTTGAAAGTCACTAGTAGTTATTAATGAGACTAAAGGTCCTCCCTTCGAATATGCTGTATATGTAATAGCCCATAATTTTTTTTCCTCTAAAAAAATAATTCTCGGATCTTCAATCCCCCACACTTCTTCAGGGTATTCATTTGGGCACGGTTCTAAGGTTGGTTGAGAGTTAATCTGCCAATTACTCACCCCATTTTTACTTTGAGCTAATGTTAAATGGGAAATACCTCTTCTATCTTCAACTCGCATTAATAATAAAATTGCATCATTAAATTTTGCTGCTCCTGCATTGAATACTGAATTTGCCTTATAAGGAATATCATTAATTGATATAATTGGATTGTGTGGATGACGATGAAAAAGCTCTCTTATAGTATTATTTTTCATTTTTAATCCCAGTATTAGAATTCAGGTTCTAATATTACTGGATTTCCAGCAGATTTGACATTTCGTGCTAATTTATAAGCTTGATTATATTTATCAGCAATTATTTCCCATGAAACAACCTTGTCAAGATATTCTTTTAAATTTTCACCTAAACTCATTCGAAGATCTTCATCACATGCTAATCGAATTACATTTTCCTTTAGCATTTTCTTTGTAGTAAATAATAAACCACCACCACTTTCTAAAGTTTGCGCAGTTAATCCTTCCATTGGAGCTGTTGTGACATATGGTTTATTCAAAGCTATTATCCTTGCTAATGTTCCAGATTGTGTTTCATCAATTGTTGGCAATACGATGAAATCACAGATTGCCATCACCTTATAATAGATATCTCCTCTAGGGATAAATTCGTAATAATGTGCAATCCCTCTACTTTGAAGGTCAAGAACATCAGATTTCCACATTATATAATCACTTTTATGATTTGGGTCACGAAGAGTACCTGCAGCGAATAGATCCCATTTTTAACCACATTTTTCTTTAATTTCTTCATGAATATCACCCCACATGGAAAGTAGGATATCCCATCGTTTGTTAGTTTGAATCCATCCAACCATTCCTACAAGATGATTTGATACATTCAAATCATCTAAACCCAATTCTTTTTTTAATTCAGGAATTTCCTCAATACCCCATCCTTTGTCAGTTCGAGCACCGTGTGGCACCACCATAATGTTATTAGGCATTTCCCAATTACGAGCTCTAAAAGACCAGTCTAATCTCCATTTTTGATAATGACATTTAAATAAAACGACATCACTTCTCTGACAAAGCTGATAAATGAAGTCAGCCTCAAAATCAGTAATTCGACCATGAATAGTGTGTGGTTCAACTACGATTGGATAATGATCAATAGCCTCAAGAAGTTTAAGAAAACCTTCATTTCTATCTCCTATACCACGTTTATCTCTATATTCATAAAGACCATATTCATGTTCTAAATGAATTACATATGGTTTCAACTCATTGATTTTGTCTACTACAGGTTCATACCAATCATATCTGTTTATTTCAATTAAGGGAAAATCTCCTTCTCCCTCTCCATCTGTATGGCTAATAACCAGAACATCTCTATCAGGATTAGCTTTTTGGATAAATTCTCGAGCTTCTTCGGCAAAAGTTGCAATCCCACAGAGTCTTGGGGGATAAGAACTTATCATAACAATTGGTTGTTTAGTCATTTTTTTTTTTCACTTAACTTTTCAGTTAAATCAATCTCAGTTAAATTATCTAACAAATACATATTTAGAAGGGCTAATAACCAAGCTAATGTTGATTCTGCCCCTTGATTTATATTGGGACCTGTAGATGTTAAAGCATCATAACATCCTCCAGTTTTATAATTATAAAGCGAAAAATTCAAATCATTTCGACCTAAAAACCATTCTAGACAATGACGTGCTTCTTTAATCCATTTTTTGTCTTGAGTAATTTTAAATGCCTCAATACATGCTTCAAGTATACTCGCAGCTTCAAGAGGTTGTTGATCAAATCTCGCTTTTTCTCCGTTACGTAGATGCCATCCAGAATTACCGATTGGAGTAAAGTATCCTTTAGGATTCTTTTGAACATTAATTAACCACTCTAATGCCCTTAATCCAGCTTCAACCATATCTCCTCGCTGTAACCATTGCCCAGACATCATTAAAGCTTGTGGAATTTTTCCATTATCATAAGTTAAAGTGTCTTCTATCCATGGCCACTTATCACTAGCATTTGAATAATATATTTCAAATAAATGATTCGCTATTTTTTCACGAAATCTTCTTATTTTGCTATCTCCTCCAAATCTAGCTAAATAAGCATGAATTCCAATCAAACCAAAAGCTAAAGCTCTAGGAGATTTAAATTCTGAAAGAACTGACACAGTTCTATCAAAAATTCTTAAAGCTTGGTCCCCGAACTCTTTTGTTTTTGATAAGGCTACTGTATTTCCTAAACTCCAGACAGCCCTACCATGACTATCTTCAGATCCTTCATCTTCAAGCCATTTACGATCATATCCTAAAAAATTGCGAAATCGACCATTTTTTTCGTTGAAGGCGTGCAATAAAAAACCTAAATAGCGACAATCAAGATTCTCTAATAAATTATCTTCTATTAATAAATTTTGAGCTAAGAGTACTACAATTAATGCCCTCGCATTATCATTTGTGCTATAACCATACTTTCGATTGGGTATTATAAAATTAGCATGTTGTAAAATACCAACATCATCTGTTAATCTATACAGATGATCAAATTTTGGCTGAGGTAGATCGAATAGTGAAGTTCGTAATGATTTTATCCTTAAAATGGTTTTTGGTTCTGATAATCTTTTTTCAACAACTTCGGCAAATATCTCTATATAGTTTCGAGCAACCTCCTTCCAAATCATTTCTCTAGAAAATATATAGGCTTTTTTACGCATTTTATGTCTCTGAATTTCGTTATCTAGTAGGTTAATAATATTATCTGCTATGCTTTCTGGATTTTTGAAGGGTACTATTATTCCTTTTCCATCATCTAAGATTTCCTCAGCATACCAATAAGGTGTAGAAATTATGGCTTTACCAGTTCCAAGAGCATAAGCAAGTGTGCCAGAGACAATTTGTTCCTTGTTAATATATGGAGTTACATAAATATCAGCAGCTCCTAAAAATTCACATAACTCCTCTAATTCTACAAACCTGTTATAAAAAATTATATGATCTTCTACACCAAGCTCTCTGGCTCTTATTTGAAGAGAATGACGATAAAATTCGCCATGTTCTTTCTTTACATTTGGATGAGTAGCACCAAGGACAATATATGTCACATTTGGATGTTTTTTAACGATTTTAGGCAAGGCATCAATCATTGTCTCTATTCCTTTGCCAGGGTTAATCAAACCAAAAGTTAAAATGACATCCTTCCCTTCAACTCCAAATTGATCTTTAAAAAAATTGGGGTCTATAAATGGAACATCTGGAATTCCATGATGAATTACATTAACTTTTTCAACAGGTATCCCATAGTCTTCTTTTAAAAGCGTTTTAGCTTGATGGCTCATAACTATTAAACGATCTGATAGTGTACCTATTGTTTCAATAATTTTTTTAATTTCAGGTTGGGGATTCGGTATAAGAGTGTGTAGTGTTGATACAATCGGCATATGTAAGTTACGAAGTAATGTTAAAATATAATTTCCATGATCTCCTCTATAGATGCCAAATTCATGTTGCAGACAAACGACATCAATTTTATTGACATTCAGAAACTCTGCAGCTAGTGAATAATCCTTCAATCGATTAGCATTTAATTCAAAGCGAACTTGATTAGGATAAAGATAACCCTGAGGTGTATCATTCATTGCTAATGCCCAACAACTACTTTTTGGTAATTCATCTGAAACTGCTTGTAAAAGATCGTTTGTGAAAGTCGCAATACCACATTGGCGTGGTATATAATTACCAATAAAAGCAATTGTTTTCAAATTTGGATGATATGCTCTCTTTACACTCATGAAAATCTATTTTAAATTATTAACTAAGATTTTAGATACTATTAACTTAAAGAAATTACAAATGTATTTTATTTTTTTAAATTTGAATATCTTATTTGATATTCAGGTTAATTTAAAGGGACAATTACGCTAAAAGGATATCAAATCATTTTTATATCTACTTTATTAAAAAAGATTAGGATATTTAATTTTTTCTAAAAAAAAAAGAAAACGTGTTAGAAATTCTTCTCAAAGTTTTAATAATTTCACTTTTGCGTAACAATTTTTATGTATCTTCTTTTCTTTCTCAAGTATTCAATTTTTAATTCTCTTTCTTTCACTTTAATAGAAATTAAGGGAATTCCCTTTAAAATAACGAATTGGACTAATTGATATTTTTCTTGAAAAATCTTTTGTTAAATTAATTAGTTCTCATAAATTTTATTAGAATTTCATGATTTAATTTAAATTGTAAATTCTTTAGTATCAAAAATAATAATTTAATTTATTAGAGCCCTAGTAAAATGAGTATATACGCAGATGATGTCGTAAACTTTACATCTGTTCTAAAAATTGCATATAATTTTTTAACGGGTAGAGATTATTTACAGAAAAAGAAATCGAAAGAAAGAAAAACCTTAGTTTCAGTGGCTTCTGGTTTTCCTGATTTAGTTTTCGCAGCAGATTCGATTCCTGTTTTTCCAATTCGTATGGAAAAATTTAAACTTAATTTATATTTACTCGCTTTAAACTCTGCTACAAGTCTATTTGGTTGGAATCTTACAACTAAACTATTAGGGATAGCAAAACAAATCGATTTTTTAAAAATTGTAGATAATGTTTTAAATGATGTTATTAACAATATCAATTCACGATATAATTCATTGTATGATTTAGCAATCCAAAAGAATGTATCAACAGAATATTGTTTTGGTGTTAAAAGTATTTACGGAATGCATGTTTCAGAAGCAAACAATTGTGATTATTCTTTAAATTTTACTATACGGTGTAACAAATATAATAAATATCTAAAATCGCTAAGAGCACTAATTCCAAACCAAATTTGGGTTGAAATTCCTTCAATGGATAAAGAAAATGAGGAAACAACCTTAGAAATCATGGTAAATAATCTACAGAAAGCGATTACAGAGTTAGAAAATATCACAGGCAATATGGTTAATGATAACAGTTTAAAAAAACAATTTCGGATTGGAAATCAGGTAAAAAGATATTATAAAACAATTATTCATGATATTAGTACATCAAATTTTTATCCTTGTAATCCTGCTACTTTTGCAGAAATCCTAGCGTTATTAACAATATCATTCCAAGATTATAATTCTAATGCTCAAAGATATTTAGAGAATATTAGCCAATTAGTGAAGGAGATGAGAGAACGAATAAATAGAGGTGTTGGAATGGAAGTTTCTAACAGACCAAGAATTTTATTAACTCCAATATTCAATGGTTGGGAACCAGAAGCTCAAGAAATTGTATATAATTTAGGAGGAAGAGTTATTTATTCAGATTGGGATTTACTTGGATTATTAGAAGAAATTTCTGTTTCGAAGAATTCTGATCCAATTGAAGAATATGCTCAATTCCTTTTGAATAGCTCAAATAAAGGATTATTTTGCCTAAATAATTGCGAAGTATTAATCAATTCATATCAAAAGTATGTTAAAAGAACTAAAGTTGATGGTCTTATAATTAATCAACTTGAAGATTGCCATATAAATTCCGCTTGCTATGATTTAATGAAAAATAAAATTAGAACCGAACTTAGAATACCTTCAACTAACATTAAATTTAAAAAGATTGGTGAGAATATGGAACAAACTAAAGCTAAATTGAGTTCTTTTATGGAATTGTATAGTTGAAATTAGAGAATTACATACCAAAAAAGTCAGATGGCTTTAGTAAGTGCTGATCCTCTTCTTTGTCCTTTTTTGCCTTTTCATGTGGATCTACCCATTCTGGTTCCCCACTAGATGCTTGGGTTGTTGCTCCCCCAGGGGCTTTTAATCCAGTTGGTTTTAAATTAATATCGGCTGATATAGCTTCTGGTTGTTGTCCTACCGCAACTGGCGCCGCCGGTACATAAGTGATCCCTCCAGCTTTTAAAACTTTTAATTCACTTAATACTTTCTCTAAATTCATAGTTTGTACGCTTTTGTTCATTGTATCCATTATTTCTTTTAGTGATTTAGATGTTTCTCTTAATCCCTTTGGATTAATTCCTGTCAACAATGAATCTAAATTGGCGTTAATGCTATCATTTAATTCCTTTAATGAATCCAAGACGGTACTCCAGTGTTTATTCATTTGAGATTCAATAGCGCTTATCATTTTGATAGTTTCATTCATGAAATTCACGAAATTACTCTATGTGAGTAATTTTTTCACGTGCGCCTCGTATCTCTCCTCATCCTTAGCCCGTAGGTCCGAGATGAGCATTATTAATTTCCTTAGAGCTTCCTTTTCTTCACTCATTTTTTACCAAAAAATATTTTATTTTTCCTAATATAATTATGATTATAAATAAATTTATATCTATTCATTTAGTTAATAAACAAATCCATATTATTTCCATTGATTTACTTGAACAGTATATAGTGAAATATCAAAATGACAATTAAAAATTTAGAATGGATCAAAAATCCAAAAATTTATGAAATTAATACTTGGCCTTGGCTTTATTCTTTATCTGAGGTCTATAACAAATCAATTAACTTAGAAAATATTCCAGATGAAGTTTTTAATCAGGTAATAAAATATTTTGATGCTGTGTGGCTTATGGGTGTTTGGGAAAGAAGCCCTACCAGCAAAAAAATAGCTCTTGAACATCCAGGTCTACAGAACGAGTATCATAAAGCTTTACATGATTTTAGGGATGAAGATGTCGTAGGATCTCCATATTCCGTTTACTATTATCATGTAGATAATAATATTGGTGGGATTGATGGGTTAAAGAGTTTTAGAATGAGATTAGCCGAAAGAAATATCAAGTTAATATTAGATTACATCCCCAATCATGTTTCTGTTGATTCTTTATGGACATTTGAATCAGATCTATTTATTGAGGGAACATTAGATGATTTAATGTCTCATCCATATGATTTTTTTAGTATTGGAGAAAAAATATTTGCATATGGACGAGATCCAAATTTTCCTCCTTGGACAGATAGTATACAGATTAATGCCTTTTCAGAAACAGCCCGCCAAAAAACAATTAGCACGCTATTAAATATTGCTGAACTCTGTGATGGAGTTAGATGTGATATGGCAATGTTAATGACAAATAGTGTATTTAAAAGAACATGGGGCGATAAAGCAGGTTCTTCTCCAGATAAAGAGTTTTGGAAAGAAATAATTCCCTCTGTGAAAGAAAAATATCCAAGTTTTTTATTTATAGCAGAAGTCTATTGGGATATGGAATGGGAACTTCAACAACAAGGATTTGATTTCTGTTATGATAAAAGATTGTATGAACGATTAGCACATGAGAATGCCAATACAATTAGAGATCACCTCAAAGCAGAATGGAAATATCAAAGTAAGCTAATACGTTTTATTGAAAATCACGATGAAATGAGAGCTTTAGAAAAATTTGGTAAAGAAAAATCTAAAGCTGCAGCTACTATAGCATTAACTTTACCTGGAGCAAGATTAGTATATGAGGGTCAAACTCGGGGGAATAGGATAAAATTACCCGTTCAATTAGGAAGAAATCCTTTTGAAGAATCTAGTAAAGAAATTTTTGAGTTTTATCAAGATTTATTAAGATCCATTCCTGGAAGAGAATTTGGAGAAGGTAGCTGGTCTCTTTGTAAATCAACATTAGTAAATTTAAACGATTCTTCATTTTCAAACATTATTTCTTATTTATGGTGGGTTAATGATAACCATCGACTTATTGTAGTTAATTATAGTCCAAATCCTTCAAAAGCTCATATAAAAATAAGTCCTTTTCATTTCGATACTAATAGATGGATATTCACTGATTTATTACATCAGAAATCTTATATTTATAATGGAGATGATTTGTATAAATATGGTCTATATGTTGAATTGAATGCTTGGAAAGGGTATATTTTTAATATTAAAAAAGAAAGTAATTAGAGGAGAATTTAAATTAAATTTAAACAAATAAAATAAAGGGACAAAATAAATAATGGATCCCCTTAATGTGGTTAAAATAACTGCTGCTATTGTTTCAGTAATTATTGCATTTACAGCAGGTTTTATAGAGTTACGGTTAAATCCAGATTATTGGTTGAATAGATGGTTTACAATATTTTTTATTTCAACATCATTAGGATTTCTTACATACACAATTTATCATTTAATATTAGATTTTTCCCAAATTATCATTCCCATTATGATATTAGCACAAATATTTTTCAATCTGGTTCCGATTTCCGCGGTAATGACAGTATTCATATTAGAAAAATATAAAAAAATTGCTATGGACTTTAGACATCTTGGAATAATGATGGGATTGTTTATAATAATGAGTATTGGATATTTTATCTGGATTCCACAATTAAATATGGTTAGTTATAACCAAGGAATTGTTAATACCGTAACTCCTATAGGGTGGTTTCTTTTTGTAAATATTATAAGGTTAATATTAGATATTTTTGTTGTTTACAGATATGCTGTGATTCTAAGAAAAATTGAGGGTGAAACTAAAAAAAGAATAATTTGGTTTTTTATCGGAATACTTGTTGCTATCATAGGTGTTTTTTTCAATCTAATTGGAGGATTTCTCGATTTTATATACCTCGAAATTGTTGCTTTAATTTTACTAGATGTTGGTATGATCATAATAGTTAAGGGTTTTTTCATCTAATTGAAGTATTTAATGTAAATATAGTACATTAAAAAAATTGATTAACATTGCATTTAAAGTATAGTAACTGTTTTTACTAAGTTTATAGGTTGATTTAGACTCCTTAAATAAGTTTTATTAGGAGTTAGAAATTTATTTTATTAAAAGAAAGAATTTTAAACGAGAAAAGAGAAGAATTTGTTTGGTATATAATAAAAACTCACTAATTAGTGCTTTAATTGAAAAAGGAGTCAAAATACTAAATCCTTCATCTTTTGAGATCGGCGAGGATGTAAATATTAATCTGATATCATCTGAAGATGTTATAATACACTCGGGATGTAAAATTTTTGGCAAAAAGACTCTTATCATGCAGGGAGTTAAACTAGGCAGTAGGTCTCCGGTTACTATTAAAAATTGTCAATTAGGCCGAAATGTTGAATTAAAAGGAGGATATTTTGAGGAATCAACCTTTCTGGATTCTGTGAATATGGGTGATGGTGCTGAAGTCCGAGAAGGATGTCTCCTGGAGGAAGAGGCAAATGGTGCCCATACAGTAGGTCTTAAGCATACAATACTTTTTCCTTTTGTTACATTGGGAAGTATTATTAATTTTTGTGACATTTTAATGACCGGAGGGACGAGCAGAACAAATCATAGTGAGGTAGGAAGTTCTTATATTCATTTTAATTATACTCCTAACCAAGATAAAGCAACAGCATCTTTAATTGGAGATGTTTCACATGGAGTAATGCTCAATCAACCTCCTATCTTTTTAGGAGGTCAAGGCGGACTGGTAGGACCAAGTCAAATAGGTTATAACACTGTTATTGCAGCAGGAATTATTTATCGCGGAGATTGTCCTCAAGGTCATAAGCTTTTATTGGGTAAAGAACCTCAAAAAGAGGATATGGATTTCTATCCTGGATTATATTGGAACATTAAAAAAAGAGTAAAAAATTGTATTGAATATATTGCAAATATAATAGCTCTCAGACAATGGTACAAAATGGTACGTTCTAAGTTTTATCAAGGAAGTGATATGGAAAAATTACTTTATGAAGGTGCTGTTGAAAAAATTGAGATTATTTTCAATGAGAGAGTTAAAAGATTTAAAGCACTATCTAATAAGATGGAAAAATCTTTAGAATTATATAAATCAATTATGGGTAATAAAGCGTCAGTAGAGCTGATAAATCAAAAAAGAGAACTAATTGAGAATATTCAAAAAATTGAGAATAGTTCTAATGAATGTCTGTCATATTCTGGTCACAAAGAAAAAAGAGATGAATTTTTAAATAACATAGATGCAACAAATAAGGATTATATTACTGTAATAAAAAATTTAAATGAACATAATCTAGAAATTGGAACTTCTTGGCTTTTAAGTATAGTTGAAAAAACACGCAGTGCTATTTTAAAATATCTTCCATCTTTTACTTAAAAATCATTTTTTCATTTAAAACTACTGTCTTCGATTCAAAAAAAAGTTAATGAACTGTAACTGTCTTCGATAAATTTAGTGGTTTATCTGGATCTAATCCGTGAAGCAGAGAGGCATAATATGCTAATAATTGTAAAGCGGGAGTAAATGTTATTGGACTGAAGATATTATGATATTTATCTCCAGGTTGGGGTATTTTAATTGTTAAATCACTTAATTCCGAAATAGTTTTATCACTTTCAACAACAAGAGAAATAATTTTACCCCCTCTTGCCTTAAATTCCATAACATTTCCAATTAACCTTTGATATGTCTCATCTGGAGGAGCTATAAACACAATAGGAAATCCCTCTCTAACTAAAGAAATTGGTCCATGTTTAGCATGTGCTGCCGAATAGCCTTCAATAAAACGGCAAGCTACTTCCTTTAGTTTTAAACCTCCTTCCTTTGCGGTGGCAATTGATATTCCCCTTGCTAAAAAGAAAAATTGTGCACTTTTTTCTAACGTGTTCACGATATTTTTAATCTCATTGATATTTTCATTCAAAAATTTCTCAATAATATGAGGGGTTGATTTTAAAGCCATTTCATACTTTTCAATATCAGATTCTAATTCAACTTTTCTTAGTTTTGCAATTTCTAAAGCTATTAAAGCTAAAGTAAGTACCTGAGTACAATAAGTTTTAGTCGCTGCTACCCCAATCTCAGGTCCTGCCTGAGTGACTATCACCTTATCTGAATATCTGGTAAGGGTAGAACCCACTACATTTGTAATTGTTAACACTTTTATATCTTTTTTAGTTTTTGCCCATCTTATTGCTTCAATTGTATCAATTGTTTCACCCGATTGTGAGACTGCTATTATAACCGAATTATTTTTTAAGGAATTAGCCAATTGTGTTTGAAATTCAGAACATTCAATTGCTTGAATATATTTACCTAGAAATCTAGAAATAATAAATTTTCCAGCTAATGAAGCATAAAATGATGTTCCTGCTGCTGTTATATATATATTCTCTGCTGACCATAAAATATATGCAAAAATTTGTAAAGTATCTTTAGAAATTTTCAGAGTTCGCCTTAAAGCAGTGGGTTCTTCATAAATCTCTTTTAACATAAAATGTTCGTAGCCCGCCTTTTCAGCGGCATCGATACTCCATTCAATTATCTGTAATTCTTTATCAATTTTTTTATCATTTTTAACATCATAAAATTCAACTTCCCCTGCTTTTAGAACAGCAAGTTCATCATCATCCATAATATAACACTTTCTTGTTAATGGTAAAAAAGCAGGAATATCCGAGGCTAAATACGTAGTTTTCCCTTCTTCTATTCCAATTACTAAAGGAGATTCTTTTCTAACAGCAATAATTAAATCAGGATTATCAATATGACAAACTGCCAGCCCATATGCTCCTTTACATAATTTCAATGCTTCTACTACAGCATCTTTTAAATTTAAACCTTCATTCATTTTGTTTTCAATTAAATGAGGGATGACTTCCGTATCTGTATCTGATTTAAAAATATGACCTTTTTTGATTAAATCTTTTCTTAATTCCATAAAATTTTCAATTATACCGTTATGAACAATTGCAATTTTATTAGAGCAATCTGTATGTGGATGACTATTGATTTTAGTGGGTGCTCCATGAGTCGCCCATCTTGTATGAGCAAGGGCAAGTTTAGAGTTATTTGGGATTTCTGCTAAATTTATTTTTTTTTGAATTTCATCAATTTTTCCTGAATCTTTTTTAATAAATAATTTTGAATTAGATAATGAAACTATTCCACATGAATCATATCCTCGATATTCCAAACGTTTAATTCCTTCAAGAACAACTTTTCCTATATTAATATCTTTCTGGTTTGTGACTACAGCAAATATACCACACATAGTCTTTCATAGCATAATTATATTACTT
>JABXKB010000386.1 GCA_013375485.1 Promethearchaeota archaeon
CACGTGGGAAATTATGGGAAAAAATGAGCTAAACGAAGGAGATAAAGCCCCTTTATTTAAATTAGATTCTTACAATACCGGAACAATCGATTTAACAGAATTTAGGGGACAGAAAATTGTTTTAATATTCTCAAGATACTTTGGATGCCCAATTTGTTTGTTGGATCTCTCCACTTTAATGAAACGAAAGATCGAGATTGAAGATAAAGGAGCAAAAATCCTATACATTACTCAATCAGGTGAGAAAGTAGCAAAAGAATATATTCAAAAAGAAAATATTGATTTTCCTGTTATTCCAAGTTCTAAAGATGAATTATATAAGGAATATGGGCTAGGATTAATGACTGCTGGAGCGTTCACTAAAGTAAGATCGAAATTGAAAGAAGCAATGAAATTAGGTATTGAACATGGAGAATTTGAAGGTTGGGAAAAGCAAGGACCAGGACAATTCGTTGTAGATGAGCAAGGAAGAATAATTCACGCTTTAAAAGGTTGGCTTGATATTGATAGCCTACTTACAGTGCTCTAAGTTTTCTTCAATCTACCTTTTTGATTTGTTGTATTTCTCTATTAATTCTTTTTTTTTATTTAGAATCATAGCATTTAAATCATCAGTTGATTCTGGGGGAGTTATTTCTTTTTTCTTATTTTTTAATTTAATTGCTTCAGTGGAACAAGTTACAACGCAAAGACCACACCCTAAGCATTTTTTTTGATTAACAGTTGAAATATCATCAATGAGAGCTAAAGCGCCCATTTGGCATCTATCTATACATATTCCACAACCAACACATAAATCAGAGTTAATCTCAATATAATAATTAGTTTTCATAAGTCTTGCTGGATTATTCATTTTTTTGAAATCTCTCAATAATCCACAACAGCATCCACAACAACTACATATAAAGCCAGGGCGTTTAGCATTACCAAATTGTAGTACTAAGCCCGTTTCTTCATTTTTATCAAGAATCTTTAGGGCTTCTTCTTTCGTTATTTCACGAGCCCAACCTTGTTCGATATACATTTGCGCACTATGTCCAAATCCAATACAAGTCTCATACCTATTTGTGAGTTTACATGGATTCTTTTCTCTACGAACATCCTGTTTTTGGCGACACACGCAATTAGTGACAGCAATAGGATTCTCGGCATCTTGGATTAATCTCCTTACGTCATTATAAGGTGCTATAAAATTTTCATGAGTAATGCTCTTTTCCACGGGTACAACACGACTTTGGGAAATTTTGGTGCGAAATAACTCAACGTCAAATACTTCTTGCCCATATTGTTTCATTAAATCCATAAACTCCATTGTAAGCTTATCTACTTGATACTCAAATATACCGATAATTAACATCGCGTTAGCATAAAGTTTCTTTACTCCTTGTTTTTTATAATGAATTGCTCCTTTTTTCACACTATTTTCCAACACTCTTTCTAATTCCTCAATTGACATATTAGGATCATCTATTCGTTCATAAATAGTGTTTAATGGCTCGTAAGTAAAACTTAATTTAGTAGCTACTTTTGCCTCTTTTGGAGTAAATAGATATTTCAATAATTTTAATTCAACACCGGATTTTGTAGGGGGAAATCCAATAGGTAATTTATCAAGATGTTCTTGTAATTCTCTATATATTTTTTTTTCCTCTAATTTCATATGGTAACTCCTTATCAGTCCTTAATTCTATTATTTTCTTATGATTATTAATGTTTCCATTATTTCTCAAAATGTAGTATAATGTTAAAAAATTGAAGATATTACCAAGATATCACATATATATTACTTAGTTTCAAAAGATCTGATCATATGTTTTTAATATATATGTAGATATCTCTCCACTATTATAGAGATATTTTCTATAATTTGAGTGAATCTCAAAAAAAATTTTAAGACGAATGAAAGAAATGATGATTTCAAAAATAGAAGATTCAGAACCTGTTCTTAATCTTAGAGAATTATTCTATGAAAAAGAGGTTATTAATGAGCCAAATAGTAAAGAAGTTATAGAATTCCCACAAAAAACAAAATATGATAATTTCAAACTACTTACAGATATTCAAAATGTATTACAAAAATGTAGGCATTTAACGCAAAAGGATAAACTTCTTTATTGTCAGAGCCAACGCTATTTTATGAAATTATACTTACGTGAAATTAATAAACGTTAATAAAATTCTTACCACTATTGATAATACTTTCTAACTTCTTGTATAACTAGATTAATTAAATCCTTAGGATTTCCTATACCATAGAATGTTACTTTATCAAGCAAGTTCTTAAATTTATCTTGTGGTATTCTTTTTGAACCTATGAAAAATCCTACTATTTTATGCCCTTTTTGAGCTAAGTCTGTCATAATTTTTTTAGCTTTGCTCCAATTATAAATACCAAAATCAGTAATGATAAATACAAGCACCTTTTTATCGGCTTTTTCGCACTGATTTGCGATTTGTTTTATCGGTAAAAATGTGCCGCCTCCTTGATATCTCAATAAAACTTTTTCAGCTTTTTTATAATCAGATGTCCATTGACAGACGTCTGCTCTGTTTGAAAAATTGATTATACTGAATTTAGCACCTTTACTTGCTGCAAAATGCAAAGAAGCAAATGCGGCTATTAGAGCTGTATGATATGGTCCTTTTCCACGAACAGATCTAGATGTATAATTCCAACCCATAGAACCTGAAGAATCTAAAACAATCAAGAGATCAGGGATTTGTTTTTCTACTAGATGCCCCGTTCCTTCTCTAAAAGCCCATTTTCTTGTAGTAATATTTGGAATCATTATGGGGCTATTTAATAAACTCTGGACTATATCTAATTCTTCGATTCTATCTCCAATACGCCACACCTCTGGATAAACAGGTAATTGTCCTCCCGGTTTTTCCTCAAATATTTTTATTTCTATTAAATTTTTCGCTGATCCCCTATACCAAGTAGCCAATGCACTTCCATCAATTAAAATACCTGATTGCCGTGCAGGTCCACCAAATTCGGAGTATGGAATATCTTTAGCAAATTCTTCTGATTTTTGTCTTAATTCATCTTCATTACCTTCTTTTAGTTTGTCATTATTTTTATTCTCTAATGGATTATCCATTACTTCCAAAACGTCTTTAGGAACTTCTAAGAATGCTCCGCCAGGACTTTTTCTCTTTTCTTTATTTTTATCCAAAATTCCTCTATTTCCTATTAACGTAAAAGTATCTTGAATTAAATTATTTAAATATTTGGCAACTAAGGTTACTTTCTTTTCCCAAGTTGACTCATCCTCGAAATCTTTTAGAATCGTTTTAGTAACTCTTTCCGCTAAGGAATCCATTTCTTTTAGTATCTCATCATTTAAAACATCTTTATTCCACATTTTTTCATAAGCTCGAAACAGAAACTTTGTCAAATTACTAATTGGTCCCTTACTTTTAAGATGGTTATAGGTTACCTCCATTTCCCATATAATGAGATTTGGATATTTTTGATATAATTTTGTGTCTATTATAAGATCAGCAAAAATATT
>JABXKB010000099.1 GCA_013375485.1 Promethearchaeota archaeon
AAATATGGCATGGGAATAAATGAAGACATAGAAGCGATAGAAAAGACATATCAAGTAATAAGAGATTTTTCCCACAAATTTCAAGAAATAAATGGTTCTGTACTTTGTAAGGAATTACTTGGTTGTGATATTAACACCCCTAAAGGGAAGGACTATTACAATTAAAATGAATTTTTTGAAAAAAAATGTCTTCAGTATGTGAAAAATGCAGTGGAGATTTTAGACGAAATATTATGACAAGAATATATTAAGGAACTACTAACTATATAATATTTTTATGACAGAGAATGAAACTGAGCTAAAAAAAGGGGAATTAATAAATTTATTAAACAAAAAGCTGGAGAATCTAAAAGAATTAGAAGACTATGGTAAAAATTCTAATTATATCCAGGAATTAAGTGATATTGCTTTAATTCAATTACAATTAGAACAGTTTGTAGAATCAGAAGAAAATTATTTAATCTGTTTAAATCATTTCAAAAAACAAAAAGATAGATTAGGACAAGCAGCAGTTTATGGTGTATTAGGCACCTTATACTTTAAAAAAGGTGAATATGAAAAATCAATAGAATTCTATGAAAATGCTTATGAAATCTACGAGGAATTAAGACAGATAAAAGAGCAAATTACTTGTTTAAAGGGAATTGGTAATAATTATATAAAATTAAACCTATTTGACGAAGCTTGTGATATATTTCTGGATTGTAGTGCAATATGCTCAGATAATAATGATATTTATAATTTAATGGATTGTTTAGGAGGTTTAATTTATGTCCATGAAATAAATAAAAAATGGGATGTAGTTTTTGAGCTTTATAAAAAAACTTTAAAAGCTTTTAAAGAAATTAAAGACAATATGGGAGTTATAACAACATATTTTAATTTAGGAATCCTTCAGAAGAAAAACAAGGATCTTGAAGAAGCTCTTAGATATTTTAAGAAAGGAACTAATGTTGCAATTGAAGTAAACTATATAGAATTAATTATTCGAGGTCTTGGTTATGTTGGTGAGACATTGTTTTATATCGGTAAAATTAAGGAAGCAAAAAACCAATTTATAAAAGCATTACGTATTGCTCAAAATATTAATGCTAAAAATGCTATAATTCAAATCCGAGTTCTTCTACAATCTCTTGGATTGCAAGAAAAAAAGATCATTGAAGAATTAAAGAAGTATAATAAAAACGAAAACTGATTTTTACATGAAGAAGAAAATATCTATTTTTCCTTATATCCCCTGTTATTCTTAATTGGAGTTTTTATGATTTTTAAAATCTTCTTTAGTCGCTTTTCTTAAATGTGTCGCTCCACATTTATCGCAAAATTCATATTCTGTGTGAGAAAATTCTCCACAATCGTTACATACGAACCGAAAGGTCTTTTTAAATAATTTAGCGTCCAATATTTTTCACTTTTTATAAAATCGAAGTATATTTTTAAAGGAAAATTTGATCCTTTATATTGTTTTTTATGAATTTGAATATCTGTCAAGGTTTCTTGATAAATGGGTAAAATTACTTCTAATTACAGTTAATCTAAAAAATCTCTTGGTATGTAAAAAAAAGCCAAAAAAAAAAAAATTACATCTATTAAAGGAGGATAAATCATACAATTATTCCTTGTAATTTCTCCCTATAATTTTCTGCATCCACTACTTACATTTCATAAATACCTTCGGTTTCAAGCCATTCAGCGGTGTCAAGTACTTTCTGGATAGATTCAACATCTTTAGCATTCCATTCACAATATACTCTTTCTTTTTCTGGTACATTCCATGATCTTATCCAATATACATCAGATTAAACAATAAGAACGGAATTCGATAAGGAGTCTATTTTCTTCTGGGGGCATTTTTAATGATGCTTCCATCAATTTCTTTTGATTAGGATAAATAACTAAAAATTTAGGCATGCTAACACCTCCATTTAAATATTTTTCTATAATTGGTTTTCATTAAAATTGGATTACTGCTATTATTCATATTCAAAAATTAAATTTTACTAAACTATAAAATTATTTAAAATGTAAATAATAATTAAAAAATAAATTACTTGAAAAATTAGCATATATATGATTGAAGTAATTACCTTTGATCTCTGGAATACGATATTTAATAATAGATTTTATACAGATTTTCGATTAAATTATTTTACTCAGTTTCTAGAAAAAAGACAAATTGCTATTTCTTTTCAAGAGATAAAAAAAGCTTTTGATTTGGCTTTTTATTTGCCAGAACGTAACTATGAAGAGAACGATCATATTTATACAGAAGAACGTATAGCCAAATTGTTAAACATTCTCAAGATTGATTTGACTGAACCAGAAAAAACTATTATTAAAATCAAATTTGAGGAAGCAATATTGAAGGATCCACCATCACTAAAAATGGGAGTAAAACAAACATTAGAGGAATTATCCTCAGCTTATAAACTCGGTCTTATTTCAAATACCGGAATAACACCAGGACGAATAATTAGCAGAATCCTTCAAGAATATGAAATATTCAAATATTTTAGAGTAAAGATTTATTCTGATGAGATTGGATATTATAAACCGCACAAAATAATATTTAAGACTGCATTAGAAAGCTTAAATTGTATCCCACAAAATGCAATTCATATTGGAGATAACTTAGAAACTGATATCAAAGGAGCAAAAGATTGTAATATGTATACTATTTGGTTTAATGAAAATAAATATGCAAAATCGGAAATAATCCAACCTGATTATGAGATTCACGAAATCTACGAGGTTTTACAAGTAATTCAAAAATTGAGTTGAATAAAGATTTCAGTTTTCTTAAAATTTCTTATTTTTAGTTTTTAGGATTTAATATTAATTAATTATAAATAAAGTCATTTTCATTTTTATTTTAAGAGTTTTTACTTCATACATATTAATTTGATTAAGCTTATGAAGACTTGTCCTTATTGTAAAAGTCCTATTGAGGAGAATTGGGCCTATTGTAGAAATTGTAATAAGCCCTTAATCGTAAATCTTGAGGATGCTTTAGAAAGAGATGTGAGATTTACTTATAATGAACCAGAAATTTGCCACCTAGATCTTGAAGAAGAAAGAGACAGATATGATGAAATTGTTATTAAAGATGAAGAAATTGATCAAAAGATAAATAAAATAGATTCAACTTTAGAAAGTAAAGAAGTTCTAGGAGAACCAATCCCCGGATCACTATTATTAGAGAAATCAAGTTTATATTATAAAAAGAGAGATTTACCAAAAGCAATGAAAATTCTAGAATTAGCACTTAATAATTTTAAAGAGGAAAATGATTTACTTAATGTTGCTATTTGTCATAATGAATTAGGAATTATCCAAGAAGACAATGGATATTTTGATCAAGCTATATATCATTTTAATAGAGCTCTTGAGATTCTTAATAATTTAAATGATAATTCCAAAATTATTAAAATTTTTAATAATTTAGGAAATGTTTATTTTATCATTAAAGATTTAGAACAATCATATAATTATTATCAAGAAGCATATCAACTCTCTCAACAAGAAAATCTCATTTTTGAGGAAATAAAATCTTCTAGTAATTTGGTAGAAGTTCTTTATTTGTTAAAGGATTATAATCGGATTAAAAGAATCTTAGCAAAGAATCTAGATTACTTTAAAAACAATGAGGATGTTTATGGAATTATAACAACAAACATAAAATATGGAAAACTACATTATTTAATGGATGAGGACTATAATGAGTCTCATCAACATTTAAATAAAGCATTGGAGTTAATTGACGGAATAAAAGAAAATCTCACTGTTTATATTAAAGCAAAATTGGAGTGGGAATGTTTTTTTTACCTAGGACAAATTTATCGTTTATGGGATAATCTTACTAAAGCTGAAAATCTTTTTCTCCAAAGTTTAGAGGCAGTTCGTATTTTTGAAATTGGAGAAAATATTAAAGAAGGAGAGATCTTAGAAAATTTAGCAGAATTATATATATCTAAGGGGGATATTGGAAGAGCAATTGATTTTTATGATCTAGCTTGTGAAATTTTTTATAAATTTGGAGATAATAGAAAAAATGCTGAGCTCAAATTTAAAATGGGAGAAATCTATTTAGAATTTGAGGAAAATACATCAAGGGCGATAGACTATATTGAAGAAGCATTAAATATTTATGAAGATTTAGAATATACTAAAGAGTGTGCAATAATTTACCACAAATTAGGCGATATTTACCTTCTTAAAGGCATAACTGATATGGCAATATCCAATTTCGAAAGTGCAAAAGATAATTATCAAAATATCCAAGATGAATATAACATGAATTTATTGGAGGAAAAAATAAAATCATTAAGAAATCAAAATAATATTAAGATAATGTAGAAATAAAGGCTAAGAAATTAAATTATTTCTTTTCAATTATCAGAAATCTCAAAATCTTCCTTTCTATAAACCCTTTTATCATACTCTTCAAATCCTATTCCTTTTATGAAAGAATATGAGACATTATTATCTTTATAAACCTCACATCGAATTTCTTTTACATTAGGATATTTCTCTTTAAGATATTGCCAACTTGCCATACCTAAAACCGATCCAAGACCTTTCCTTTGAAATCTAGGTATAACTGCTAAAGCAGCTATTATCGCAAATTCTTTATTTTCACCTTCAAAGTCTAGAAGAAGAAAAGCAGCATCAGATCCATATACTTTTGCAATAAGAAATACAGTTTCAGGATATTCAAGGATTTTATGTAGATCTGTTTTTGTTATGGGGCGAAAGGGGGTGTTAGAAGTTAACCAAGCACGATTATAAATATATTTTAAACTATCAAGATCTGTTATAGTAGCTTCTCGTATTTTTGCATGAATAATATTATGTTCTATTTTCTCCTTTAATTCATTTTCAAATTCATTAGTTATCTTCTCGACAGGAAGTTTCATTTGGATATAAACCATACCGTCTTGATAAAGTTCCTCTGCTACCCTGTCAACTTCTACCTTGTGCTTTTTTTTTGTTTCAATAGATAAAAAATAAGCTCTAATTTTTCTTTTTTTAAGCTCTAATCTTTTCCTGGCATCTAATTTTGATTTTGACATGATAAAGGGGAAAAATGTAGATTTAACTAATCAAATTCAAATTTTCGCGAATAATTCTTTCTATATTATCATTAAGTAGCATTTTTTCTCTTAATTTGGATATTCCTAATTGAACTCTCTTTTTAAGGTTAGGATCTTTAATTATATTTTTACGTTCACAAGAAAATTCAAAATTTGATCGCATAGCCATGTTTGTTTCAACTCTTTCATTCACTATATTTTTTAAACTAATGAAAGCATCAGAAATATTTTCATATATTGCATCTGGGTCATTCAATATATATCCGGGAAATATAATATTCATATATTCTTCCATTTTATCTTCATCTTCAATAAACATTGCATATATCGGCATATAAATCCATTGTATAGGTCTGGAAAATAAATCCGATTGATTATCATTGAGTGACCATTCAGTTAATTTTTGAGCTTCTTGTAAACAAGTATTTCGTTTATTTTTTATAGTTCTTTTAATATTAGCCATTAAATCTTCTATCTGAGATTTTAAATTATCTAACTCAGAAATTTGAGCTTCTTTTTCGCTCTCAACCTCACTTAACTGTTTGTTTCTATCTTTTAGTTTTAAAGATAAAGAATCTTTAATTTGTTCTAATTTTTGTCGTGCTTCAATATCGATATGAACTCCTCGTTCTTTCATCTCATTAAATTTTTGATTGAGATTTTCAAGGGAATTTAAGAATTTTTTTCCTTCATCTTTTAAATATAAAAATTGATTTTCAAAGCGAGGTATAATGTCTTTGAAAACTCTACTCTTCAAAGAATCCCCACTAGTAAAAAATTTATTTTTATTTATTATTTCTTCAAGGTGTCTTTCTGAAGTTTTAAATAGAGTAGTTATGTTTTCAATTATTTTTTTCTTCTCATTAACACTCCATTGATCAATTTTATCTTGTTCTATTTTTGTTTTTTCATCCACTTGAAGAGTATCTATTGATGATGAAGTTTTAATAATTTGACTCGAATATCGTGAATTCATATCTTTTAATTGAACATTTAAATCGATAAGCCATTTACTTACTTCTTTATTTATTAATTCAATTTGATTTTTCCATCTCAAAGCATTTCCCTTCATAGTATTAATTATATGGCGATACTCTTCAGAAATATTTAAAGCAATTTCAGTTGAAATACTAGAATCTAATACTGTATAATCTGAAATTGGTTTATATTCAATAAGAGGAATTATTTTTATTAATGATTGAAGAAATACAGGATTAATTAAACCATCAATCTTAAGTGTGTGAAACTCAGATTCTTCTCCTTCGCCAATTTCTTCGGCTTCTTTGTCTTTATACGTTAAAATATCTATTATTGTCTTTAAAAGACCAATTTTTGTTCTATTTTCTATGTTTCTGAGAATATGACCAATTAAAGGTTGACGAGGTGGATTTGAATATCTGCCTTTGTTATTAAAAATATTCAACCCATCTAACATAACATGAGTACTAATAACACCTTGGATCGACAATATAGGCCACAGAAGTCTTGAAAAAGAAATTATTTTTTTATTTTTGCCTAAATCTTTAGTTAAAAGATAGAATGCGAGAGATAATTCGTCATTTCCTTGAATTGAAAGGGGACGTGAATCTTTTCTGATAAAAAATGGTAATAAATACTGATTTCCGTGTACTGTCATGTATCTTATCTTGAATTTTTAATTTAATTCTTTATTATATATATCTTATATATTAAATTTAAAGAGATTCAATTTTAAATTTTTAATCTTTTTTTGTATAAATCATCTAATATTACTAATTTCAATTTATTTGTCTAAATAAGACAATATTTGTTGTTATTATCAGAAACTAATGAAAGATAATAATTTTAAGAATAAAAAGTAAAACTAATTTATTTTAGTTGTTCGTAAGTATTGGCAATAACAAGTATAAGAAGAGCAAGTAATATTATTAATGGGGGTAATATAGCTCTTACGTGTGGTAATACAGCAACATCAAGGGCTCCCTGAAGTATTCTCCCGATAAAATAAAGAAAGAAACCAATAGCGTTTAAAGCATAGGATTTTCTTAATACACCAAAGGTTTTCCAAGCAAGATAAAGAAAAATGAAAGGGATTAATGTAACAAATAAGGGCATAAAAATAAAATTCCATAAAAACCTACAAAGAGGATATTCCCAACCTAAGATATTTACATTAATTGGCTCAATAGTAATTCCATAATCATCAATGAAGTCAGGATCTATGAATAAACTTTCTGGTAATGTTAATGTAAGGATACCAATTACTACAGGAATTATGAATAGTCCTATTCTAACCAATAATGTTATGTTATTTCTATTTTTAAACCAATCCTTGAATGATCCCCCTCTAGTTTTTCCTTCCTGAGTTTCTGGAGGAAATAATAAAATTCCTAATACACCTACAGCGCAAGCAGTTCCTAACCATGTGAAAAATGTAGCCAATCTATAATTCATCATTAAAAATGCTACTACTTCATCGCCGTTCGTACCAGTGTAGAGTTCTGGAGCAAAAAAATAATAAATGATGAAAAACACACGTCCAATTCCAAAGCATATAAAAAGAAAACTAAAGAATAACCAATATAACTTTTTTGAAGTCCTGTATCTGATTAACAAAAAGTAGAAGAATAAAAGGACAAAATAGCCAACTATGATAAAATAAAGACCCATTTCGAGGGCATCCCAAAATCCAAAATTAAGAAAAATATCTTGAAATAACATGACAAGCCAATTTTTTTTAACTTTTAAGAAATAATAATAATATTATTATATTCCTATTATAAAAATTTATTTTAATTTACTTGTAATATCTTAAAATACAAATAAGATAATACACTTTTTAATATTGTATGAAAATTGAGGATAGCATAGAAACATTTAATTCATTGCTTAAGAGAAGGGGATTCATATGGGGACCTTCTCCAGAAATTTATGGAGGATTTGCTGGTTTTTATTCTTATGGTCCAGCAGGAACGGCTCTTAAAAATAACATTTTAGATATTTTTAGACGAGAATGTCGTTATTTTGGATTTGGAGAGGTTGAGTGTCCAACAATTATACCCCGTATCGTTTGGGAAGCTTCAGGGCACTTAGAAAGATTTGCAGACCCTGTACTGAGATGTAATAAATGCAAAACGTTATATCGAGCAGATAAATTTCTTCAGGACAATTTACCAGATCAAGTAATAGATGGATTATCTTTCAAAGAAATGGAAAAGTTAATTGAGAAATCAATTTTAACTTGCCCAAAATGCGACATACCCTTTGAAAGAATAGAAGAGTATAACTTAATGTTAAAAACAACTGTAGGAAATAACACAATTGCTTATTTACGTCCAGAAACAGCTACTACAACTTATCTACTATTTAATCGTTTAATTCAAGATGCTCGACGGCAATATCCAATTAAAATTTTCCAATTTGGTAAAGCATACCGAAATGAAATCTCGCCTCGTCAAGGAGTCCTCAGGATGAGGGCTTTTGATCAACTTGAGCTCCAAATTTTTATAAGTAAAGAAATGGAAATGGAATTTGAAGATTATAAGGAGATCAAAAGTAAGAAATTACCACTCTTAGATTGGAAACTACAGGAAAAAGGTATTAACAAAATAAATTTAATAAGACTTGATAATGCAATAAAAAAGAGAATTCTTCAAAAACCAGCTTTTGCTTATTGTCTTTATTTGGGATATCACTTAACTAAAATATTAGGTATTCCTGAACCATTAATAAGATTTAGACAGCATTCTATTAATGAACGTGCTCATTATGCTGATGATGCATGGGATCTAGAAATTAAAACCAGACAATTTGGATGGGTTGAAATTTGTGGGATTCATGATAGAACTGATTATGATTTAAGGAAGCATGCTGAATATTCGAAACAAAGTTTCGAGATAAGTATGGGATCTGATCCAAAAATAAAAGAAATCCCTCAGGTTCTTGAGATTGCGTTTGGAATTGATAGAATAATTTATACATTACTAGAAACTACTTTTACAATAGATCAAGGAAGAATTAATTTGAAGATTAACCATCGTTTGGCTCCTAATACCGTAGCAGTCTTTCCACTTGTCAAAAATAAAGAAAATATTAGAAATTTAGCATTAAAAATACATAGAGATTTATTAGAAAATCGTATTAATTCATTTTTT
This sequence comes from Promethearchaeota archaeon, assembly GCA_013375485.1. Classification (GTDB taxonomy): domain Archaea; phylum Asgardarchaeota; class Lokiarchaeia; order Sigyniarchaeales; family SOKP01; genus Loki-b32. The sequence goes on from JABXKB010000099.1 coordinate 9,227, forward strand.
GATGCTGCTGGTTCTATCGGAAAAAGATATAGAAGGCAAGACGAATTAGGTACAAAATGGTGTGTAACTATAGATTACGAATCGCTTGATGATAATACTGTAACTATTAGAGAACGTGATTCAATGGATCAAATAAGAGTAAATATCTCAGATCTTGCTGAAGTTATAAAAAAAAAGCAAGATGAGTAAATACTTACACTTTTGCTAAATATTGTGATCTGTTTGATACGTTCAGAAAAAATTTTAAAGAGAAGGATTTTTTACAAATATAAATTAAAAAGTAAACTTTAGGAAATACTTATTTATAAGCTCTATTAAAATAAAAATGAGATTTTTGAATTTTGTCAATTTTAGAAAAAGAAGAATACAGAAAAACCAAGGTTTAAAGATCTTAATTTGCTTATTTCTAACATTTATAATTTTCCTAAATTTCCTATATATTAATAATAATAATTACATAATAGAATCTTCCGATGAGTTTTTCTCTACAGATAATAATGATATCCGTAATGAGATGAATAATAGTTTAAAAACAACATCTATAACCTCAATGCTACAAGATCCATTTACTCTAAATTTTGATTTTTTACGTAACTTTTTTCAGAAAAATTATCAATCAAGTTTAGATTTTGATATACCTACATATTTTAGATATGGAGATAGTGATGGTGTGATTACTGATGATACAATTTTCTCAGAAGACAATTTGCTTTATTATAATTCATTAATGAAGATGGAAATAGATGAACGTGAAACATTTACAATTTACTTAGAATTAAAAAACACAACTCTATGGTATACAGGTGATATAAATAACTACAAATATGGTTTTGTTAAATCAATTGATAATACAACAGGGGAAATATTGGATGATAATAGATACTTAATTGATAATTTACTCCCTATCTTCCTGATAATTGAAAACATGGGTGGTGCTATCAAAACCATTTCTATTAATGGAAAATCTCCAATCGATTCTATTAATGAAATGTTTTTCCTAATAAATTCAACAGAATTTTGGGATAATAGATCTACTCATAATGGATTCTTTAATTCCAATTCGTCAATTATAAAAAATACTGAAAGCAATTTTTATAGTATATTAGCAAATCTCTTAATTCATCGAACTTATTATGATCTCAATTTAGATGATTCTATACGAGATAGAGCTTTAGAATTAGCAAATCTCACCATGATTGATATTATTAATAAAATGTGGGATAGTGACGATGAAGCGTTCTATCATAGTGCAGATGCCGATTGGAGTAGTACAGGTCAACAACTAAATTATCATTTAAATACAAATGCTTTAGGCATAATTACATTACTAGAATTTTGGATCATTTCAGGTATGAAAAATGATTCGATTTACCTGCAAAGGGCCAAGGATCTTTATAATCGCTTAGAAACGGAATTATATGATCCTGTAAACACATTATATAAGAATATTGGCCAAGCTGATTGGAATACTATATGGGATGATAACTTAACTCTTGATAGTAATGCAATGATGATGAGAGCTTGTTTGAAATTTTTTGAAGTTTCAGGAAATATCTCATATTACGATAGGGCTGTGAATATGTCTAAATCTATAGAAGCTAATCTATATGATACTATGATCAATGCGTATAACTTTTCTTTCATGGAAACTAGTAGTGATAAATCATTTAATTCAAATCTTAAATTAAGCAAAGCATATCTGGACGCTTTTGATATTTATAAGAGTACATTTTTAGATGGAGTATACAATGTATCAGGAGAAGTACCCGATTTTATTTTCAATCAAGATAAAATGAATTTAACATCAGTTTATTCTTTTGAAAAAAATCGCCGCTATTACAATCCAGATAATCAGTCTTATGTTCCTTTTACAATACGATACGATATTACTTATGCCACTATTAATCACATAATTAAATATCCAAATGGTACTTATTTTGAACAATTTCAAGATGTTATTAACAGCACAACAGCCTCCTATACTTTCAATTATACTATTAAGGAAAATTTACCTATAGGTGATGGGTATTATATTTATGTGTGGGCTAATACGTCATATTTTAAACTGACTCAATCTTTAAAGCGCTTTAATGTTGTATCTGGATTAATTAATAAGTCACTTGAGGGATTACCAACTATCTTATATCAAGGACCAATAATAAATGTGTCTTTAATAATCAACTATACGCGTTTCGAGAATTTAACATTAACAGCATCTTTAGAAGGAGAACAATTATTAAAATACCCTTCTCAAGAAATAGATTTTACAACTATGGAAGAAATTCGGATAGATTTTAACCTTACAGCTAAATTTGGTGCTACACCAGGAATTACTGAAATATTTTTCAACATTAAAAAAGATAACATAGTCTATTTAGAATTAAAAAAGGTAATAGAAATTGGTTATGCTTTCGAATATAGTAACCTAATATATCAAAGAAAAGTAGTCAGCGGTGATTCTATATCCGTATCAATGAATTTAAAAAACTTTCTCCCTGATGCGGTTCAGACTTTAAATGTAAGTTTTACTGGAGTTGAGGAAAACTATATTGAAGATTATATACAAGAGGAAACACTAAATGAAAACGAAATAAAAACTATCTCATATTCCCTAAAATCTTTAAAATCTATTAATAATGAAACAATTAGGATAAAAATGAGTCTATTAATAAATACTACCGAATTTTTTTCTAAAGTTTTTGCTGTAGAAGTTGTACCTAAATTTGCATTACTAAGTGTTTCTTTTGCAGATAAGATACCTCAAGGTAGTCCTGCTTATTTAATAATCATAATCCAGAACAACCAAGAGAATTCAGAAGATTTTTCTTTATACCTAAATGGAAAGAGGATATCAACGAACTTAGAGGTCTTAGGGACGGGGAAAAATAGAATTGTAGCAAAGATAACACCTAGTATAAATCCCTATGAACTTGGAACTAAGAACTATAGATTTGTTTTAAAAGATAGTTCTGATATTGAAATTGAAAGATTTTACTTTGAAATTGTGTTAGAAGTATCAATATTAAATTTAATCTTATTCTATATCATACCAATCTTAGTTCCCATAGGATTAATATTATTTTTTAAGAATAGAGATATAAAACATAAGAAATTAAGAAGATGAGATAATCTTGGTAAAGAATCGGCACAAAATTATATTTTTATTTTCATTCATATTATTTGGATTTTGTTTAAATTCAATACTAATTTCTGTAAATGATTTTCAAACGATTGATTATTATGAGGATAATGAAATTGAGGGATTTAAAAACCTTAAATTCGCAGCCGCTCTAAATTATTCTGATATAATTCAAAACGCCACAACAATTTATCGATTGTTTGACTCTATTAATTTTACAATCGATACATCATATGATTTTCCTGATGCGGACCAAATAACAATGGAAATTCAGTTTAGTAATAAATCTATTAGAAATTATGATATGGATAATGTCACTACTTCTGATTTTTATTATGAATATATACCAGAATATGATGCTCCTTTAGGATTTCAAAAAGTAAGTTTTTATATATACAATGATACTCAAACGCTTTTAAATAATCACACTACCTATACAAACTTCACAATTAAAACAAACTGTATGGCAAATTTTTTTTTAGATGGGTTGTTGAGTACTGAATACTACATTAATGATACACTAGAAGCAGAATTGATTGTAAATAATTTCAATTATGATAATGATAGTAAAACATATGAATTTCAATGGGATCTTACTATTGTTGATAGTATGGATGAGGCGACACAAAATAATTTACTAGATCTTAAAAGTAATGTTAATTACTTTACCCTCCTAATAGATAATGAGACTTTCCAGCAAGTTAATAAAATTTACTATTTAAAAGTAAATATGACTGATGAAACTTCTGGAAAAAACGCAGCAGCTTATTTTCCTTTCAACATAAAAAATTCTAATCCAATAATTACTTCTGAGATTGATCTCTCTCCTGATGAACTATTTAGAACAGAAGAATTTGTGGTTTCCGTAAATGTTACAGATTTAGAAACAGCAGCTGATGAACTCACTATTACTGCAGAGGTTCAAGATTCTGAAGGTCAAGATATAGATGAAAAAATATTGGGACATAGAGGAGATAATCTTTTTACAATTGGATTTTCTATTCCCTCAAACAGACCTGCTGGTACCTATAGAGTTACAGTCACAGCAATGGATAAAAATAATGGAAACGATTCGAAATTAGCTTATTTGGATGTGAAAAATAATTTTCCTGAAATTCATAACTATAAAATTAATGGTTTATCTATGAACCAAAGTATTTCTGTATTCTATGGCAGAAGTTTAGTATTTTCTTTTAATGTATCAGATAAGGAGGGAGTTTCATCTGTCAAAGTTGCTCTTTTAAATGAAAATGATGAGTGGTTTAATATTACGCGAGAATATAAAGGAGAAGACACTGAAATTACCATCAGGACTCAAGATTTAATCAGTGGAATATGGTATATATATATTTATGTGATTGATATCGATGGAGCAGTCACAAGTCTTATTGATGATTATGATATGGCTCCTCAAGGGATAACAATCGTTCCAGACGTTTTAAGTAATTATATCCCATGGATCGTGTTTATTAGTGGATTAAGTATTGGTGTCTTGATAGGTATTGGTATAATATACACATACTTCAAGTTAAAAATTATTGGAATTCAACCTGTCTCTGCTGAGAAAAAAACGATTCAATCTAAGAAACCAATTAAAAAGAAAAAAGTAAAAACTAAAAAAATTGATGAAGACTCAAAGAAAAAAGAAACTGTAGAAGTAAAGCATGAGGAAGCAGAGGAAAAAGAGGGACTTCCTAAACGAAAAATAAGAAGAAAATTAT
>JABXKB010000100.1 GCA_013375485.1 Promethearchaeota archaeon
AAAATGACATACAAATTATCATTTTTTGGATTTCTCTTTTTCCCAATATCATTTATAACATTTATAATCGCTAGAAAATCAATACAGACTGAGCAAGAAAATAAATTTAATAAACGAGCGAAATTAATTTCATTGATAGGCATGGTATTTTTCTTTGTGTGGTTAATTCTCTCACTATTCTTCAGTTTGAGTGATCTTGGATTATCTCTATAAATCAAAATTCTAAAAAAGTAAAATTTACTTTTAATCTCATTTTTTTTTTATTATCTTTTATATTATTACTATTTTAGTTAGGGATAAAGTGGATGGTTGAAATCAAGAAAGGCATGACTGAAAGTGAAATTGAAGAGTATGTAAATTATGTTTTAAATCACATGAGTTTGGAAGAGAAAGTTAACCAAATGAAAGGAAAAAGATTTATCTTTAAAGTAATAGAAGATAGAGGAGTAGGAAAACGAACATATGATGCAGCAGGTTCCAAGAGGTTTAATATTCCTCCTTTTGAGTTTACTGATGGACCACGAGGAGTTGTTATACCGGGTTCTACTTGTTTTCCCGTGTCAATGGCGCGAGGAGCATCCTGGGATCTTGATTTAGAAGAACGTATTGGCAATGTAATTGGGAGAGAAACACGAGCTCATGGCGGTAATCTTTTTGGAGGTGTATGTATCAATCTCTTGCGTCATCCGGCTTGGGGTAGATCTCAGGAAACCTATGGAGAGGATCCATTTTTAATTGGAGCGTTTGGGGCTGCCTTAACCCGGGGTGTACAAAAGCATAACGTCATGGCAACTGCTAAACATTATGCAGCAAATAGCATTGAAAAAGCTCGATTTAAAGTAAATGTGAAAATGGATGAGCGAACTCTTCGTGAAGTATATCTTCCTCATTTTAAACGATGTGTTGAAGAAGGTTGTGCCACCATAATGAGTGCATATAATAAGTTTCGCGGTAAGTACTGTGGACATAATGATTATTTATTGCGCGAGATTTTAAAAGGAGAATGGGGTTTTAGGGGATTTGTCCATTCTGATTGGATGGATGGAGTAAAAGACACTGTTGGGGGAGTAACTGGAGGATTAGATGTTGAAATGCCTCGAGCTAAATATTACAAGTATAAAAAAATTAAGAATGCTTTAGACAAAGGTGAAATTACGGAAGATATGATAGATGGGGCAGCGAGGCGCGTAATGAGAACAATTCTTAATTTTACTACAAGAGAGGATACACAAAAATATGGTCAGGATCTAATCGGATGTGAAGAACACTATAAGATAGCCTTAGAAGCTGCAGAAAAAAGCATGGTTCTTATTAAAAATGATAATAAAATTATGCCTTTGGATAAAAATGAAATTAAGAAATTTGCGATTTTTGGAAAATATGCTAGCGTAAAAAATGTAGGAGACTATGGTAGTAGCAGCGTATCAGTTAAAGAAGTTAGCACCCCTCTAAAAGGTATTGAAAATTACTTAGGAGATTCTATAGAAATAGTCAACTGTAATGGAAAAGATCCTGTTCGTGTGAAAAAAATAGCTAAAGAAGTGGATGTATCAGTAGTTGTTGTTGGATTAAATTGGAGGGATGAAGGAGAATATATTAAGGAATTAAAAATTGGTGGGGATCGAGACAATCTTTCCTTACACGATAGTGATATTGAATTAATTAAAGCCGTTGCTTCTGAAAATGAAAATTGCATAGTTGTCCTGATTGGTGGTAGCGCAATCACTATGGAAGAATGGAAGGAACATGTACCTGCCATATTAATGGCCTGGTATTCAGGTGTAGAAGGAGGTAACGCTTTAGCAAAAATACTCTTTGGAGATGTGAATCCAAGCGGAAAACTTCCTTTTACAATTCCAAAGGATCCGAAAAATCTACCATTTTTCGATAAAAATGCTGATGAAATTGAATATGGATACTATCATGGATATACACTTTTTGATAAAGAAGGATATGAACCAGCATTTGCATTTGGTTATGGATTAAGTTATACATCATTTAGTTATAACAACTTACAAGCAAAAGTAAGAGATAATAACGTTATGGCTACTGTAGATGTTAAAAATATTGGAAAAGTGGCTGGAGATGAGGTGGTTCAATTATATATTGGATTTGAAGAATCTCAAATCGACCGTCCAGTAAAATTATTAAAAGGATTTTCACGCGTTCATTTAGAACCACATGAAAATAAAACTATAGAAATCGAGGTTCCTGTCAAAAATCTAGCGTGGTATAATCCAGAATCGAAAGTATGGGAGATAGAACATATAAAATATACCCTTTATATGGGTGCGTCATCCAGAAAGCGAGATCTTTTATCTGTTCAATTTAATATATGACCTTAAAATAGGAAATATTAATTATTTATTTATAACTTTTCAACTAACTCTTTTTTACCAGTTTCAGAAGATTTATATAATGCAGATATTAATCTCAGGGCTTTAGAACTTTCTTCTACAGTATTAAAGTAAGGCTTATCATAGAGTACCCAGTCTCCAAATGCCTTTTCAGATCTACCCATGTGGGAAATACCTTTCGTGTTTTTTTTTATTTTAAATTTTTTAACTCCTTTCCATTTTAATGATGAAACGGGCCAAACTCCTTTATAATAACCTCTTCCTTTTTTTCCAAAAATTTGTATTTCTGTTCTTATTTTAAAAATACTCATAGGCGGCTTAACAAATAAAGAATTATTTATTTGGGCATAAGACCCATTCGCAAATTCAACAATCCCAAATCCTAAATCTTCTACTTCAATATTTTTAAATCTAACATTATCAACCTTTCCTATTACAGATGTAGGTTCTCCTAAAGCCCATAACATTATATCAATGGTATGAGAACCTTGAGTTATCAGCGTCCCGCCTCCTGCTAATTCCTTTTTAGCGCGCCATGGACCTTTTTCAAAATAAGTTTCATCCCTACTGAAAAAAATATTGCAGTTAGCATAATATACTTCTCCTAAATGGTTATTTTGAATAGCTGAAGCTAAACGATAGCATTTATGATCATATCTATGCATATAATTAAAGCCAAGTTTCAAATCCTTATACTTTTTATCTAAATTATATATTTCTCTAGCATCTTCTATTGAGTGAGCAACAGGTTTTTCACAATGCACGTGTTTCCCCTTTTCAAATGCTTGCTTTATCATAGACTTATGTAGGTGGTGAGGAGTAGCTATATATACAATATCAAAATCCTCATTTTCATACATCTTTTCAGCATCAATATAAGCATGTTTTTTACCTGCCATTTTAATAGCTCTATTTAAATTTAGATCGGTTGCCGCTACGATTTTTGTATTTTTTATGACTTTATTTGCTAATTTATAGTCTTTTGAACCATATCCACAGCCTATTACTCCAACTTTTACGAATTTCTTGTTGTTAATAATAATTCACCTATTTTATAGACCTTCTAATACCCATTTCACAGAATTTTTTATTATTGTACCGTAAATCTCATTTTTTAAAGCCCTTGCTTGGTGTCCTAAGGCACAAAAAGCAACTCTTCCTTTTTCGTAATTTTTTGTCCAGATAATAGGTTCAGGTTCAGGATCTTCATCATCGTGGTAGTATGCCTCTGCTAATACTTTCATATCGCCTTTCATTGAGAAATCGTGTCTATATGGTTCATCAAAAAAATAAAAGTCGTCTAAATTTCTTGTTATTGGATGATCTTTATCTATAATTTTAATATCTATATTACATTTCTTTTTATGGCCAACGAATTTCCCTCCAATCATTTCATAGTATTTTGGGTGCTCTTTAAAAGAAGCTGAAGCACCATGTAATCCTACAAATCCTTTTCCGCTAGCAATAAAATCCAACAAATTTTTTTCTTGTTCTTCAGTAAATTCACCAAATTGAGTAAAAAAGACTGTTGTATCATACTCAAAAAAGTCTCTATTATTGAATATATCAACATCTTCATAATTATCGATAATATAATTGCTCAGAATTTCTTTAAAATATGAATATGTCTTATCCTTTTTAAAATACCTACCCCTTTGACAAAGTAAAATTTTCTTCTCAGCCATAAATCATCATGAGAAAAAATGAAAAGTTCTTTATTAAGGGTTCTCTAATTATTATGTGATAAGCTTGAATCCATCTCACAAACAATTTGAACCATTTACATATAAAAAATTAAATGATTTAGAGAAAAAGATAGCTGAATTAGGATTAGATATTCCAATATATCCTAGAGTAGAAATTCTACAACAAAGAGTAAATATTAATAATTTATTTATACCAAACCGATTAGCAATCCAGCCAATGGAAGGTTTTGATGCTAATTTAGACGGAACTCCTGGAAAGTTAACCTATCGACGATACGAACGATATGCGAAAAGTGGAGCAGGTTTAATATGGTTTGAAGCAACTGCTATCACTGAGGATTGTCGCTCAAATCCCCATCAATTAGTATTATCAGAAAAAAATGTTAAAAAATTTAAGGAGCTAGTTTCATTCACAAGAAATATTTCTAATAAAACTCTAAGAAAATTAGGTTTTGATAATAAAGTCATTTTAATTCTCCAATTGAATCATTCTGGAAGATATTGTATAAGAGATGGTAAAAAGTATCCTATTAGAGCTTATTTAAATAAGGATTTTGATAAAGCTAAAGGGCTTTCAGAAAAAGATGGTATTGTGATATCAGATGATCAATTAAAAGAAATTGAAGAAAAATGGATTCAAAAAGCAGTTTTGGCAAAAGGAGTGGGTTTTGATGGAGTAGATATTAAATCATGTCACGGTTATTTAATCCATGAATTATTTAGCTCAAGACTTAGAAAAAATTCTAAATATGGGGGTAATCCTCTTAAAAACAGAGCATCTTTTTTCCTAAATATTATTAAGGAATTGAATAAAAAAATGAAAAATGAAAGAAATTTCATAATAACAACAAGAATGAGTGTTTATGATGGAATTCCGTACCCTTATGGCTTTGGAGTTAAACCAGTAGAAAATGAGAATTTTCCAGCATTACTAGATCTTACTGAGCCTTTAAAGGTAATAAATAAGCTCTATAAGCAAGGAGTTAGGTTGATTAATATTACAGCAGGTAATCCTCATTATAAACCCCAGATTACACGTCCATTCGATATTCCTGTAAAGGGAGGTACTTTACCGAATGAACATCCTTTATATGGTGTGAGTAGACTTTTAAACCTTGCAACTTTAATCAAAAATCACTTACCAGAAGATATGGTGGTTGTGGGATCCGGTTATTCATATTTACGTCAATTTGCAGGTTATATCGCAGCAGGTATGGCACATGAAAAAAGAGTAGATGTTTGTGCATTTGGAAGGATGGCTCTAGCTAATCCTAATTTTCCAAAACAGATTTTCCAGGAGGGAATTCTTGATAAGAAGCAAGTATGCATAACTTGTTCCAAATGTTCTGAATTTATGAAGCTTAGGAAAAATGTAGGATGTGCTACTAGAGATCCTCAATATCAATCATAAAAAGTTCCACCCTTATTCATTTGAATTAGGATCCCAAACAAACCTTTGGAGCTTGCAGTATTCTTTAAAACCTATTCTCTTATACAGGTTTAATCCCTTCTCAAGAGAATGTAAAACTACAAGTTCATATCCTAATTTTTTAGCTTCATACAATGCTGCTAAAGTAATTGTGGTACCGATTCCTTTTCCTCGTTCTTCTTTTATTGTGGCAATATTATAGATTCCCGCAACACCACCTCTATATAACACACCAGAAGTTGCTACTGGTTTTCCATTATAATATGCTAAAAATGCACTCGCTGAGGAATCCTCGTTTAAAAATATTTTTGAGTAAATATTTTTTAAGAAATCAGACGGTAATTCCTCTGGTATTTGATAACCGGAAATAATTACCTCGTTCCATACTTTTAGAGTTTCATCATTTTCAACCTTGATTATCTCTAAATTAGGGTCAAGTTCTTGTTTTTCCACTAAATTTTTGAGATTATAAGCCATTCCAGGATACTCTAATAATAAAGTGAATCCATTCTTAATTAATAAGTCTCTGAAATCATTCGGTTTGGTTAATGGACCTGTAAACCAAGAAAATGGATGATTTTTCTTTTTAAAATACAAAATATTTTCCTGTATTCTCTCTTCAGCTGCATTGCTAGAAAATTTAGTGTCTAACACTCCATTTAACCAAAATAGTGGAATATTAGTTGAAAATTTAAAGAATTCCTCACCTTCTTCATATTCAATGTTTTTTATACCACTGGTAAACCAAGATTTCCAGAACTCGTATAAATGATATTCAATTGCATATTTGATTTCTAAGGGATTTGGGTTTCTAAGAATATTCAACTTTAAACTCACTTTAAATTTATATTATATATTTGTTTTTTAGCGGACTACCATTTAAGTATAAATATTTTAATTTTAAGAAAATATTTAATAATTTTCATTGAAAATATTTTATAAAAAAGATAGTTAAATTTTTTTGAATGGGGAATAATGGGAAAGTTTAAGAAACAGAAGAAAATAGTTAGATTTTTGCTCTATTCTATATTAATTTTTATTGTATTTATTTCTGTATGGAAAATTATTATTTCAAGTAATATTGGAGGTTTTTTTATATTTCTTGGCTTTGGATTATATTATATGTCTTCAAACCGTATTTTCAATAGTATTGTAATAACCTTATTTGTAATTTATTTACTTTCAAAAACCTATAGTATAACACAGACTGATAAGAGCAAAAGTAGGAGATTTCCAAAATTATTTTTCATATTCATAATTCTAATTTTGCCACAATTTTATCAATCTAGACAAGAATATCCCAAACCCAAAATAAGCCAAGAACAGTGGGAATTTTCAATGAGAACCGACTTCAATCGCACCTTTGATTTATTTGAAACCTTTAACGCTACAGATGGATATAAAGAACGCCAAAGCATATATTTGAACGATAGCAAAAATAGTGATCAAGCCTATGCTCAAGTAGCTCGGGTTTATCTAGGTTTGAATGTTAGTGAGCCGAGTATTGAAGCATCCCTTCATAAAATTTATAATCTTCAGGACTGTCTTGACTTTACTTTAAATTCCCTTGTACGGCTAATCTATCTTGATACAAGTAAGGGTGTTTTAAGTTCAACAATAAGAAATAAAGTCTGCGATGCTTTTGGTAAAACACAGTATTGGTATACTGAAGGAACTACGAGTAACCAAATATTTTATACAGAGAATCACCAAATTCTTTATCATACCGCTGAATTACTCATTGGAAAACTATTTCCAAATGCTACATTCACAAATTCAGGTATGACGGGTACTGAACATGTGAATCATGCATTACCACTAGTGAAAAGATGGCTTGATTGGCGAGCTCAATTTGGGTTTGCAGAATGGCATTCTGATACATATTATATAGAAGATATCGCGGCACTGGTTAATTTAGTGGATTTTTCAGAGGACCCTGAGATAGTATGCAAAGCCGCTATGATATTAGATATTATAGCTTTTGATTTTGCTAACAACTATTTCAAGTCAAGATACGCTACAACTCATGGTCGTATTTATGATCATGATAGGCTTGGTACAAGTCCAACATCTCCTGCTTCTAGGGATGGTACAATTGAATCCGCGTGGATTATGCTAGGAATTGGAGAACACAATCCTAATTATAACTCTAATCTTGCGGCCGTTGCTTTGGCTACTAGCGATTATTATGCTTCTCCCCCTATTCTAGAGGATATTGCTAAAAATGCAACATTATATAACGAACATAAAGAACGTAATAGTATAGATATGAATGAAGGTCCAATTTACAATATAAATTATAATGAAGAGGATCTTATGTTCTGGCTTGGAATGTCTGCTGTTTACGCACCACAAACAATTAAAGACATCTTTACTCTTGTAGACAAGTATAATATAAAACCTGATACAATATATGGTCCTAAATTACTTGCTGATTTTGTTAAGGTATCTGCATTTTTACATGGAATTTCTCTTAATAATTATGCGGATAAAATGAAAATAATTACTCAAGGTGTTTGTTTAGAAACTTCAAATACATATACATATAGAACACCTTATTATCAGTTATCTGGTGCCCAAGATCATCAAAAAGGGATGAATAGCTATCAAGAACATATCTGGCAAGCCACCCTAGACGAAAATGCATTTGTGTATACTAATTCACCAGGAGGTCTTACTAAAAATTTAGAACAGAACTATGTAGGAGGCTTAAATCCGCGTGCTACATTATTTAAAAATGTAGGTATTATCCAATATGATCGCGAAACTTTACCCTTAGAGGGAGAACTTGCACTATACTTCTTAAACCTCTTTATGGGTAACAAGTTTTACCAACATGCGTATTTTCCTCGTTGGGCTTTTGATGAGGTAGAACAGCATGGTGGATGGATATTCGGTGCCAAAGGAGATAGCTATGTTGCTCTTTATTCTTTTGAGAAAACTTGGTGGGCTTCAGATTATGAACTTCGAGCTAATGGATTTAAAAATTTATGGATTGTAGAATTAGGGTGTGAAGATGAATATGGGTCATTTGCTCAATTTGTATCAGATATTCAACAATCTCAAATTCAAGTCACACCAAGAGCATTAGGTTATTATGTAGATTATATATCACCATCTCAAGGTTTAATAAGTGTAGCTTGGGATAGCCCAATGTATGTGAACGGCAGTGAAGTTGATTTAGGCCCATATCCCCGTTTTGATAATGATTATTGTTATCAAGAATTTGGTACTAAAAATACTATAATAGAATTTGGAAATCAGAGTTTAGAACTAAATTTTGATATTATTTCAAGACTATATGAAAATAACTAATTAGGGAAAAGTGAGCTAAATTGAGAGTTAAAAAATATCTAAAAATTGTCAAACCAAGTGTTAAGGGCAGTATTATGGTGCTTTTTGGTATTTTCAATTCTCGTTTAGGAATTGGGATTGAGATTTTTACTATTAATCTTATTTATGGACCTCTAGCATATCTCTTTATCGCATTTTCTGGAATAATGGTAATTAAATTACTCCAAATTTTAGACAATCCTTCGCATGACAGTAAACTATCTAAAAAACGAGCTATCATGTTGTTTGGAGTATTATATCTTATTGGTTTTATCTTAACCATTGGCAATGTGATAGATAATATAGCTATCTATTATCTTAATATTCCTATTCTAATCTTAACTTGTCTTATTGGTATTTTTTGGTGTTTATTTGGCTTTATTGGTTTTAAATATAGGAAAAATATCATATTTGTTAGTATTTTAATTGAAACACTTGTTTTCACTATAGGTTTAATTTACGGTGCTTTTCTAAATACTTATTTAATTCCGTATTTCATCTATTTTTTCTTTTTATCGATTTCTTTTCTACAATTATCACGAGAGTTATTAAAAGGTTTTAATGGAAAAAAAAAAACAGAAAACCTTATGGAAGGGAAAATTCGCTATAATCAGCAGAATATATTAAGGTATTCTTTTATTTCTGAGATTTTAGCAGGTTTTTTTCTTATAGTCTCTATTTTTTTAAATATCTCCGATTCTATTTGGTTTCTTTTACTTATGATTTTTGGGATAGTTGTAGTAATTTTCGCCGGAATTTTAACATTTGAAAGTATTTTAGAAAAAAAAATCTCTTATAAAATATACTCGATTTTAAAATTTGGAATTCTTATTGAATTAATTATACTTCTCTTAATCGGAAGTTAATTATTCTATTTCTCTATTTTTGATTACCCATCCTAATGAGCTAATCACCTTTCTCAAAGTCAAAATCACACTATGATTAAAAAAGTGGGACATTTTATACAAGAAGATACAGGCCCTGAATTGGTTAATCGTATAATAGAGTTTATTAAAAAGAGGTCTTAGTATTCTTTTTTGAATTTTTATATTATTTTTTTAAAATTTAATACTTTTTATCGATCTTAAAAATCTTTCCTGAAATCAATTATTATAGGTTTAAAGATTTTTTACGGAATTAATTGATTTATTATAAATAAATTTATAATGGGGTTAATTTTTGGGTTTTTCGGTTTCTATGAAGTTTTTTTCTGTGATTTTTTATATAATCTTAGGTATGACTAAAAGCTTTAAATTTTAGAATCATTTATTATTAACATAATAAAGGTGCAAAAATAATCTCGAACGATTTGGCCGATTATCATATAAAAAAGCACAAAATAATAGATAAATTGGCATTTAAAATTGAAAAAAATCTAAAAAATTAGATTTGTAATAATTTAAGGTGGTAAATAATGGAAGAATCGGTAGATTATGGAAATTGGGTACCTTTAAATTTAGTTTATGCCATAATAGGTATAATAATAATTCTTTTGATTCCCTCCTTCTTCCAAATATTATTAATCATTAGAATAATATTATGGGTTATTGCAGGGTTGCTTCTTTTACCTTTTTCTTACTTATTGTATTTATATTATCAATTTACAGCGCATAATAAACAGCTACAATATAAGGTTTGGAATCTTGTTATTCAGTATTTACCTTGGAATGGACATGGGAAAGTACTTGATATTGGCACAGGAGCAGGAGCTTTAGCAATAGAACTTGCAAAAAGGTTTCCTGAATCTAACGTTCGGGGAATTGATAATTGGGGAAAGTTATGGAATTATTCTAAGCTTAAATGTGAGAAAAATGCCAAAATCGAGAGGGTTGCAAATCAAGTCGTATTTCAAAAAGCGAGGGCCTCGAACTTACCCTTTAAAGATGGTGAATTTGATGCCATTATGAGTAATTTTGTATATCATGAAGTTCGAGATATTAGAGATAAAAGGAAGCTCATTAATGAGTCTTTTCGGGTTTTAAAAAAAGGAGGAGCATTTTCTTTACAAGATACACTAAAAAATAAAAAAAAATTTGGGAAGATTGAAGAATTGATGAGAGATATTAAGGAATGGGGTGTTCATGAAGTTCATTTTATTGAAACTGCTCATGAGATATCAATGCCTAATTTGTTAAAATTTGAACTCAAAACAATGGGTTTATTATATGGAATCAAATAGATATAAAAATTTTGAAATAAAAATTACAGGAAGTGGTTTTTGATAATTGAAATGGTATCTTTAGTTCATTATCCGAGTGGTGTTACTTTATTTTCTAAGATATTTAATAAGTTCTGTGAAAATTTTGATGATGATATTTTGAAATTAGAATTAATATGATAAATTGGGACTATAAAAAAAATAAATAAAAAGTAAAGAGATCTGAAATATAAAACTATATAAATAATTGATTTAAAATGAGTGTAAAAAGACATGAAGGTCATGAACGAGAAATTCCAAATGCCCATCTTTACCATGCGACATTGCCAATAGTTTTTTTCCTAATCTGGTTTTTGGATTCTAACATTTTTCGAATTTCAATATTTTTAAACGACTACGTACCATTTGTAATTCGTTTATTACTTTCTATCGTGGTTCTAGCTATAGCTCTTACTTTTATTTCACTATCTCATCGTGCGTTATTTAAATCACACCAACCACCTAATTCTTTGATTACCAACGGAATTCTTGGATATACGAGAAATCCAATGTATTTTGGAATATTATTAATTTATGTGGCATTTATCTTTCTATCGATATCATTAATTTGCATCGGTCTTTTCATTATAGTCTTTCTAGTTTATAATTGGATGGTAAAATATGAAGAAAAAATTCTTGAAAACATGTTCGGTGAACAATTTTTAGAATACAAAAAAAAAGTGGGAAAATGGGTTCCAAATCCATTTAAATAATCATTAATCAATCTTTTTTAACCTTTTTTTTCTCATAGCTTCTCTTTTTTTTCTTAATCTCTCGTAGTAATATAGGTTGGGATGATGTTTAATATCTATATAGCCTATTAATAAAAGTATAACTGCTAATATAACATTTGTAAACCCTATCAAATGGTATGAATCAAAAAATATGAAACCAAGAGTTAATCCACCTAATTGTAAGAAACCTGTTGCAATTAAAGGTGCGATCGTTTGGGAAAAGGCTTGAAGATTAGTTGACCATCCACTTAATTCTCCTTGTTTATCAACTCCAACCGCCTTTGTCATATTTGTAGTAATTAATGGTCTCATAAAAGCCACTACGAAAGAATAAGGCAATATAAAGATAAAAACCATCCATAGCTGGTATAAATAGGGATAGAAGAGAAAAGTTATGATGAAAAGTATAAAAGTTGCAAATAGAAGACGTTTTTCACCTATTTTTTTTATCATTGGTTTCATAAGAATTCCTCCATAAAACATAACTGCTAGTCCTGCAACTGCCATAACTAATCCAGTTGTAGTAGGATCAGCATTATATCTCTTATAGAGCACCAATGTAAAACTTGAAGTAAATATAAAACTTATTAGGGAAAGTAAAAATATTTGTATCATTCGATTTATTACCTCTTTATTCCAAATACTACTTTTTTCTCCGGGGTTAGCTTGTACTGTCAAAAGATGTGCTTTAATTTCTGTTCTTCTTTCTTCGGGCATAATTTCAACTATAATTGTGATTGTCATAATCATTAAAACAATAGTTAGCACACTAGCTAAATAGGGTGGAAAACGCCAATTTATTGATCCTAAAAAACCACCAATCAACGGTCCTAAAGTCATGCCTAACGTATAACCAACCATAATTTTCCCCATGTGTGATGCTCTGGTCTGTGGAGTTGTAATATCTGTAATGTAAGCTCGAATAACTGGAATTTGCCCGCCAAAAATGCCATCTATTATACGAGCAATTAGAATTATATAGATTGAATTTGATAGACCTAATATTAGAAAAGAAAGTCCTGTACCTGCTTGAGAAATCAATAAGATAGGCTTACGTCCATATTTATCACTTAATTTACCCCAAATTGGAATAACCATTAAAGCAGCGAGAGCATTGGATGATATAAGTAGTCCAATCATAAAATCTGAGGCTCAAAATCTTTCGCAATTATTGGTAAGAGTGGAAGAACCATTGTATAACCAAATACATCAAGAAGAATGCTAAGAATAATAGTAAACATTGCACGTTTCTGATTTATTTTAAATTTCTCCAGATAATCCAAATGTTCTTGTTTATCGCGAAAGTTCTGGGCAGTCATTATAGTCTTAAAAATAAAGATATATTAAGAACTTTTTTTATGTATATTTTGGAAAAAAATGTAAAATTTTTCTGAAATTAGTTGAGGTATTTTAGATTTTTTAACTCAAGTGTTATAAATGTCAGAAGAAAGTTTAAGAGAATTAATAGGATTAGCCAAAAAGTCAAAGTGGAATCAAGTAAAGAAATATATTAAATTTATTATTCAAAAAACATTGAAAAAAGAGGTAGGATATAATTTAACGGTTCTTGATGTTTCAATTAATGGAAAAAAACAACCAAAATTGACGCTAGTAATTAAAAATAAAGAAAATGTTAAAGAAATTGACAAAATAACTGATTTTGATCACCTCTCTCTTTATCAAGCTTCGCAGAATTCGAATAATCTGATTGAAGTTTCTCAGAATAATGGCACACTCATCGTTCTAGCAAAATATTTAGGGCCAAGCTTAAATAATCATCAAATATTTGATTTCTCTGTTCATTTAGATGCATTAGATGATCCTTTTTTTACAATTGGAAATGGGAAGAAAATAGATAGCTCTGAAATATTGAATATTATTAGTACAAATTCAGTACCAAAAGTTAAAACTAGAAAAGAAAAAGAAAAGAAAGAATCAAAGGAAGTAGAAGAGATAAAATCTCAAGATATAGAAGTTTTAGTTTTTGAAAAATTGACTGAAAAAAATGCTAATTGGAACACAACTGAAACAAAAACCTTTCAGAATTGGAAGGCAAAATTGAAAAATAAATACCATATAGCATCAGGGAATATTGCTTATTATAAAGGAAAACCTACAAAAAAGTATTCACAATACTTAGAAAATCTTCTTAAGAATAAAGATGATAATGTTAAAAGACCTACAAAAGAATTAAATAAAAAAGAATCGAGTTCTAAGAAGAATGA
>JABXKB010000387.1 GCA_013375485.1 Promethearchaeota archaeon
ATTTTTTATTTTAATTATGGTAGATCAAGAAGATTTAAGGTTTGAAATCCCAAGTTATGCATTTATCGCATTAGCAAGACGTGGAATGGAAAAAATCTCTTTAGATCAATGTTTTTTGAAGAATTGTGATAATCAGGACCCAGAATTATTAGAACCCTTTAAGAAAGAAGAATATGAAGATGACAAGAAACAAGTGAAAGAGATCCATGTCAAATGTAAAAAATGTAATGGTATTTTCATTTTAAAACTAGAAACTCTAAAAAGAGTAGCTAAATCTACTAAGGATAAGGATGAAGAGGTTTTATCAATGGGGATAGTATACGCTTTAGACGAGAAAAAGAATAACCTTGGGCATATTGGTTATTTTTAATAATAAATTCATTTTTTTTATAAGAAAATGACTTTCAAATTCTATTTATTTGATTTAGATGGAACTTTATTAAATCTGGGCAATATACGTGCTTATGCAGATCAAATTTTTACAAAAACTCTAAATATGTTACAAGCTCCTAAAATACCAAATAGAGAAGAAAAGTTAAAATTTTGGTTGGCGGGCAAAGATTATATCAAAATATTGAACAAATGGGGTATTCTTGAACCACAAAATTTTTGGAACGTATATGATAAAGTTGATTTTGAGCTCCGAAAAGTTCTAATTGATCAAAAAAAAGTTGGATTATTTAATGATGTTAAAGATATATTAAAAAAAATCTATGAAACTTCTAATAAACTTGCTATTATAACTAATACAGCTGGTTATGTTGTTGAATATGTTTTGAAAAAATTTAATATATCAAAATTTTTTCAGGAAATCTTTAGTATGGGGCCTGGGATTGATGAAAAATTCGCAAAACCTTCTCCAAAAGGTGTTCTTACCATATTGGATAAATTTAAATATAATCCAAAAGAATTGAAAGCTATATTAATTGGAGATTCCAAATTGGATATAATTGCCGCCAAAAAAGCTAATATATATGCATGTCTAATAAGAAGGGACATATGTACTCGTAATAAGGATTATAATCAGTGGAAAATCCAGCCAGATTTTATTATAGAACGATTAGATGAACTTCTTCACTTATAACATTAAAAAATTTAAAAATTATTAGCTTAATCATTCTAAATTAATGAAATATTAGAAATTAAATGATTAAAATTATATAATCAAACTGCTTTTTATTTAATATTGAAAATCTGAACAGAACAATCCATATGTCGACAAAAATAGTGGAAGAGGACCAACTCAGAAAAAAGGTTTGGAAAATCATCAATTTAACACAAGCTAATCAACTTTTTGTTCATTATAAAGATTTGAGCATTAAATACTTGACTGAAAAAAGTAAAAAAGTAAGTATATCAATATTACCAGAAATTTTAACCTTATGTGTTCTAAATGCATTAGTCCCAAATTCTGCCATACTCTTAGTAGGTGGTCATGGTGGGGGCAAAACAACACTTGCTAAGCTTTTGGGAAGAATGTTTACTGCGGCTTCCCTTAATGAAGTTGAAAGTTCAATCATAAGAGGACACCCTCAACTAACTGAAGAGAAACTTATTGGAACTTTGAAGCTTGGGAAATTGATGAAAGAAGGCAAAGAAGAGGTAGTATGGAGAAAATTTGTTACAAATTTCTGGAAAATTATCGATGAAGTAAATCGATTAACACCTTATGCTCAAGATATTCTTTTATCATTGCTCGCAGAAGGTACAGTTAAGTATTATGATTCAATAACATCCATTAGTAAATATTGTCTATTTGCTACAATAAATCCTCATGATATTGGGACATTCGAGTTATCTCAACCTTTTCTAGATCGTTTTGGTATCTCAGTACCAATATCAATGCCAGCAAGTCATGATTTGCAATTAATTTTATCAGGGAAGGATGAAAAATACTCTGGGATGGATGAACTTGTCCAAGTACCTGAGATTTTATCTATTGATGATTTAATGGAAATCTGGTATTATGTGAATAGGATTCCATTCTCATCTGAAGTTAATAACTACATACATGCTATAATTAGAGAATTTACATTATGTTCAAGGGTAGATAAAGGAAATACTGAAGATATAAAACCTAGCGCAGGTTTATGTTCAGGTTGTCATTTTAATACAGCCCAGAACATTTGTAATAAAATAGATTCGATTCTAAGTGTAAGAGTTGCAAAAGATTTATTAAGATATTCAAAAGCTCTAGCATGGTTATTAGCAATGAATGATATTGATGTTAATATTGTAAATACTATTGCTCCTTATGTAATTTCACATAGAACTATATATGTAAAAAGGGAATTGGATAAATCTCCATATTTTGGAAATAAATATGAGTTCTCTAAAAATATTCTGAAAATTATTCAAAAAAGATTTAAAAATCGTGAAACCTGCTACCAAATTACCGAGAGATTTCGAAAAGGAAATCCTAAGGACATTGACTTAATTGAGTTAAAAAAATTCGAAAAAAATGATTTAATTGTAAAATATGATTTAATTCCGTTTGTAAATTCAATTAATAATAAGCAATATCCCCCAATAGCTCAACAAATTCAAGAAGCATCAAAAAAAGGAGATATTAATACACTTGCTGAAATCAGAAATAGTCTTATGGAAGAAATTGATTTCCCTAACAGAGGAGATCTAATTGAATGGATTAATCGTGAGCTTTTTAAACAAACAGTTACCGATTACGTCTTCAAGTACCAATTTAATAAGGAATTATGGGCTGATATCGCCTCGGAATTTTCTAATTTAGATCAACCTTTAAAAGAAGCTTTCAGTCAAAGACAGACAAAACAGATACGTACTGAGGACATGTTGATTGAAATTAATGTTGCAGGAACAAAAGATGATTCATTAGTTAATATCCAAATTTCTGGTGGTTCTGATGCTTTAAAATTGAGAAATATAATGGATAATTTAAGCTACATTCAAAAAGAAGAATAAATATTGGAATAAAATGGTCCAATCGAGAAGAAGAGGAAAAGGTAAAGGTACTAAAAAAGAAATTATAGAAAATGAAAAAAAAGTTATAGAATTAGCTAAGATTGCATGGACTAAAACTTTAAAAGAATTTTATTATCCCCCTTTGAATAAACCTAATTACGTGTTTGATTATACACACCTGGAGGGTTTTTATATCGATCCTGAGCATAGATGGCAAATAACAATGAACTTAGCTAATACACCTTTATTTAAAGACGATAACGAATATATTGACTACTTTCATATCATCTCTCTCCATGAGGTTTCTCACTATCAAATAATACCTTATGATGGTTTGATTAATGCAAAATTACTTAGAGCTGCGTTGATGCATGTTAACCAGAATTATGCACCTATTATTGTAAATATTTTTGCTGATCTTATAATAGACACAAAATTATATCAAAAATATCCAAATCTCATTATATGGGAAATGGAGGTAACCTATAACCATCTTAAAAGTAAGGGACCAATTAGTAATTTGACAAAGTTTCTGTTTCGAGCTTAT
>JABXKB010000388.1 GCA_013375485.1 Promethearchaeota archaeon
TAAATTTGTATCATGTAATTCTTCTGTTAATTTTTCCATGCTTCTTCGCATTTCAGAAAGTTCTTCTTTTAATTCTTTAATTCCCGCCATTTTATTCAACAATACTCATTCTTAAGCTAAATAAACATTTAATATTTATTAAAATTGGCATATAATAATTGAAATTAGCTAGTTTTGAATTATATTTTAAAAAATAAAAAAAAAGATAATATTAGATTATAGAAGATTAAGCCCAAAAATACTTACGCCCCAAATCCATAATGCAAATCCTTAAATAAAGCAAAAAATCATGATTACAAAAGCAATTGGAGGCCAGGATAAGAATTTAGAAATCTTCTGAAGAGTTCCTATATAAAACTTAGCAATGAGAGCAACAACAATAGTAACAATAATAAAAATTATCACGAGCAGCCATTTTGGATTTATAACTCCTGCGATTAATTCAACAGCTCAATCTGGAACAAATAAAGCAATTACAAATACTGTGGTAGTTCCTGCTAATAGTCCTATTATATTTGAAAGTGGCAAATCTGAAATTGGTTTAAAAAACGTAGTTAAACCTATCACGATCAGGAAGATGCTTGTGAAATGATTAGCTGTGTCCTCGGTAACGGTTCTATATTGAAAACTGGGAGGAATATCTAAGATAAGACTTACCGCACCAGACTATACTACAAAAATACCAAGAATTAATCCAATATATGATAATCCTCTTAGAAATTTTGTGACATCAAACTGTTCCTCTTCGGCTTTTCTTTTAGTAAATGATCCTCTACGCTTTCGTTCAAAACCTAACCATGTAATAGCCATTACGCCACTTAAAACCATCATTATTGCTGCTGATTCAGCAACCCAGTCGAAAAATCCTTTAATTACATCCCAATAATCGAATAGCAATTATATCAGCTTTATGAAATTTGTAAAGTAAATAAAAGTTAGATTATGTTTTTAAAAATTTATTGATAACTTGGTTTAAAATAATAGTAACAATATATTTATTTTCTTCCTTGTTTTTTTATCTAAAAAACACTATAAAATTCCCTAACAATGTCGGAGTGGAAAAATAAATTAGAAAATGATATTAAGGATTCCTATTACAATGAAATCTCTTGTACCGGTTGAGGCATTATAGATGGTGTTATAAACGGTATAAGAAATCTTAAAAAACGCTATAAAATAAGAAAAAAATTAAAAATCAAATCAAAAAGTCTCAAGGAGTAGATTGTTAAATATTAGAATCTAATCCTATGAATTCCGCAAAGAATTCGAGATAGAAATATTATTTCTTAATCTTTTTTATTAGGAATTAAAAATAGTCCTAAATGTCTTATAAAAAATTAAGTCACATAGTTGAGCTTTTATTTTTTATAATCACTATTCTTTTATTTTTTGTTAATCTTAGAGCACTTAGAATACAATAGGTTATGAGACAATGGAAGACGAAAAAGACTATTTAGATCTTGAGTTTGACGATGATTGCTATAGTACTAGTTGAGGCATGCTGAATATGTGGTATAGAAGAACAGAAAAACTCCGAAAAATCCGTGATGAGCAGATAAAAAATGAATTAGAAATCTCAAAGAATTAAATCAATAAATGGTAGGATTTAATTTTGAGTTCCGCAAGAACTCTGAGATTAGAAAATTTTTTACTTTTTCTATTTTTTAGGCTTTCCAGAACCTTCTCCGACTTTTCGATAAATAAAACCTTTTTCTTCTAATAGTTTTTTATTGAAAATATTTCTACCGTCAATAATTATTGGTGTTCTTACTTTTTTTCTTAAATCATCCAGATCAATATTATAATATTCATTATGATTTGTAGCAAAAATAAGAACATCGGCATCAGAAACTGCTTCATTAAAATCACTTGTTAATGGTGTAAGTCTATAATCTCTTTCATTTACATAAGGATCGTGAGCAACATAGATAATATTATGAGAATGATATCGACCTTGTAATACTTTTACAATATTTTCTGTAGGTGTATTACGTGTATCATCAGTATCTGCTTTATAGGAAACCCCTAAAAGAACGATTTTAATATTGTCTACTAATTTATGGGCTTCTCTGAACACATCTTCCATTAATTCTACCATATGATATGGCATAAAGTCATTTAAATTTCTTGAATTTGGTATAAGTTTTATTTTCTCTTTATTTTTCTTATCTGTATATTTTTCATAACCATGTAATAGTAACCAGGGATCTTTCGTGAGACAATGTCCTCCTACGCCGCTACCAGGATAATGCATCATCCTATCATGCCTCTGATTTATTAACTCAACAATTTCATAGATATTCCTATCAAAATCTTCGCATAGTAAAGCCATTTCGTTAGCAAATGCGATATTAACGTCTCTATAAGCATTTTCAATACATTTAGTAAGTTCTGCGGTGAGGGTATCCGTCACTTGAAGCTCTTTTTTAACAACCTTCCCATATAAGAATTTTGCTCGTTCACTTGCCTCCGTACAACCACCTCCAATAACTCTGGGAAAATCTGTGATATATTCCAATAATTTCCCCGGCATAACCCGTTCAAAGGAAAATACAAGATAAAAATCTTGGCTTCTTTTAAGGCCACTTCCTTCTTCTAAAATTTGTTTTACTATATTATTAGTTGTACCAGGAGCAACTGTGGATTCAAGAATGATCGTTACTCCTTTTTTTAAGTGTTTTGAGATTCTTTGAGAAACTTCGAGTAATGAAGAATATCTAGGGATATTGTCATCGTCTACAGGGGTCTGAACATCAATTAAAATATAATCAGCATTATCAACAAGGTCATAATTATCAGTTACTTTAAATTTTCTATTTTTAACTACTCTAGCAATTAACTCGTCTAAACCAGGCTCTTCTCCTTCAAAAGGATTTTTACCCTGATTGAGCCAATCAATCTTCCATCCGGATCTTTGCGATTTCCTCTGAATTCCAGTCACATAAAAATCATCAACATCTGCAAGTAATGCAGCCATGGGAATACCAACATATCCCATACCTATAACTACTATCTGAGTAGACATTTTGAACTATGTAATTATAATTTTAGTGTTAATAATAATAAATTGCTAAATCTCCCATTATTGAAAAAACTTTATGTAAAAAAAAAGAAAATATAGAAAACGAAGTTAATCTTTTGGTTTCTTTTTATATGATGTACGTTTTACGGCTTTAAATACACTTGCTATTACTGCTCCAGCAATGAACCCACCCACATGTGCAAAATGAGCTGTCTGTCCAATGCTAAAAGGATCCATTAGCGAAACTATAGCATATGTTAACTCTGCTATAAAATATGTTATTATGAAATAACCAGCACCTACTTTTCGCATACCTGCCGTACCTGGAAGATAAAATTTATTACCAGGATAAAGAATAGCATACACCGCCATAAGTCCAAAAATAGCTCCAGAAGCACCTAATGAGGGGATATCTGCTAGTATTGGTCCCCATACTGGAATAATTACTGTACTCAATGCGTGA
>JABXKB010000389.1 GCA_013375485.1 Promethearchaeota archaeon
GTTAACAAGCTCAACAGGTAGAATTTTTGATGTTGTTTCATATATTTTAGGAGCATGTAATATTAAAACGTATAGAGGAGAACCTGCTATGAGACTTGAAGGTTTAGCTTCAAGAGGAAGCCCTGAAAATATTAAACTTAAAGTAATTATAAGTAAAGGAAATGGTAAAACTATAATAAATAGCTCCAACCTTATCCTTGATATTATAGATTTATTTCAAAATAAAAAAAATCGACCCTCAGATATTGCTGCTAAATTTCAAGAAGAACTCGCTCTAGCCTTCTCTGAAGTAGCTAAAGAAGTAGCTGAACTAAGAGGAATTGATAAAGTTGGTTTAACTGGAGGTGTTGCTTATAATTATTCATTTGCTAAAACGATGAAGGATGACTTAAAATTAGAAGGCTTTAAATTTTTAGAGCATAATCTGGTTGCTCCTGGAGATGCTGGAATAAGTACAGGGCAATTAATTGGAGGGTTATTCCAATACAGAAAAGAAAATTTATAAAAATTCATATTGAAAACTTTTTTATTAATTTATAATTTCAATTAGTTAAGATGATTGTATCTAATGGGCATAAAGAAGATTTAATAACTATAGCTAAGAAATTAGAAAGAAAATCTCAGTCATACCCCAAAGATGTAAATGGAGCACCTACGGAAACCTATTTAGAATATTTGAGTTTAATGTATGATCCTGAAATAGCACAGGTTGTTATAGAATTGCCTGTATTCCCCAAAACCATTTCAATAATTAAGTTAGCGAAAAAACTTAATATTGATAAACTTGAATTAATGAAAAAACTTGAAGAAACTACAAAAAGAGGGTTTATTATTAAATTAGGAAAAAGTTATTCTCAATTAATGCCATTGTTCGTATATGATATGCCATTTCTTTTAAAAATTAATTATGAAGACCACAAGGATGAAGCAAAAAAGTTTGCTTATTTAAGTCGAAAATTTTATACGGAGGAAGGTTATTATAAAACTTGGCAAAATAGTAGAAAAGGAGTTCCTAGATTTAGAGTACTAACAGTCAGTGAGGAAATTGAACCCGATCGAGAAATTATTCCTATTGAAGAAGTCAATAGTGTTATTGATAACTGGGAAGATTTTGCTGTAATTCCATGCCCTTGTAGAAAAAGAGCTGAAGTAGAGGGTATACGAGAATGTAAAGATAAATATCCTATTCATAACTGTATATTATTTGGACCATACGCTAAGGCTGTATTAGAAATGGGAGATCCGATAATTAGAGCACCCTCCAAAGAGGAAATTGTAAGAATCACTAAACAAGCTGCAGAAGTGGGATTAGTCCATTGTACTGATAATAGAGCAGAAAATTGTATCATATTATGTGCTTGTTGCGAGTGTTGTTGTGGAATGCTTAAAGGTTTAACAAAATTAGATAATCCAAGGGCTATAGCAAAAGCAAATTTTATCTCACACATAATTGAAGATGATTGTATCGCTTGTGGAACTTGTATAGAAAGATGCAAATTTAATGCAATAACTATTGATGATATTGCATATGTAAACCCTGATAAATGTGTAGGGTGTGGATTATGTGCTGTAACTTGCTCAAACGATGCTATAATTATGAAGAGATTTGAAAGAGAGGAAATCCCGGGAGCAAAAATTATTAATTAATTAGACTTATTTTTCTAAATTATTTAGGTGCCTCTTAGCTTTTTTAAATCATATTGGATTAATAATTTTATTTAATAATTTATTTCGATTTAATTAAATAGTGAGGTTATTATGGGTGGTCTTTTTGGAGTTTTTTCAAACGCTGATTGTATAGAGGATCTATTTTATGGGACAGATTATCATTCCCATTTAGGAACCAGAAGAGGTGGATTAGCAGTAAAGAATTATGGGGGATTCCAAAGATTTATCAAAGATATCACAACAACTCAATTCAGGTCAAAATTTGAAAAAGATATTAAAAAGTTGCACGGTAATAAGGGTATCGGCGTTATCAGTGATTATGATGATCAACCTTTAATAATTAATTCACACTTAGGCGTATTCGCTATAAGTACTGTTGGTAAAATTAATAATTTAGAAGAATTAGCAAAAAAAGCATTACAGAATGGATCACACTTCTCAGAGATGCATGGTGGTGAAATTAACCCTACTGAAATGGTTGCAACTATAATTAGTCAAGGCAACACCTTTGAAGAAGGAATTCAAAGAGTACAAGAAATGATTGATGGTTCATGTACATTGCTTATACTCACAGATGAAGGTATTTTCGCAGCAAGAGATAAATTAGGTAGAACACCACTCATTGTAGGAAAGAGGACTGGAGCTTATGCTGTAACAATGGAAACATGTGCATTCCCAAACTTAGGGTATGAAATAACAAAATACCTTGGACCTGGAGAAGTTATATTTATCGGCAAGAATGGTATTGAACAAAAAATTGCATCTGGTAATCGATTGCAAATCTGTGCTTTTTTATGGGTATATTTTGGATATCCCGCTTCTAGTTATGAGGGAATTAATGTCGAAGTTGTTCGATATAGATGCGGTTCTTATTTATCAAAGAATGATGATATAGATATTGATCTAGTTGCGGGTATTCCAGATTCTGGAACAGCACATGGTTTAGGTTATGCAAGTGAAGCAAAGATACCATTCTCCCGACCATTTGTAAAATATACTCCAACTTGGCCCCGGAGCTTCATGCCTCAAGATCAATCTATTCGGGATGAAGTTGCGAAAATGAAACTCATCCCAATTAAAGAGCTTATTATGGATAAGCGTTTACTTTTCTGTGAAGATTCAATCGTGAGAGGAACACAACTTAAAAAAACAATTCAAAGATTATATGATTTTGGAGCTAAGGAGGTTCATATGAGACCCGCATGTCCCCCACTTGTTTATGGTTGTAAATTCCTTAGTTTCTCCAGATCTCGTTCTGAATTAGATTTAGCAGGAAGATGGGCTATAAAAGAAATAATTGGAAAAGATATCGATGATCCTGCTGAATATACTGATCCAGAGTCGGAAAATTATAAGGATATGGTTGATGTTATCCGTAAAAAACTGCAATTGACAACTTTACGATACCAGAGACTTGTAGATTTAGTTAAAGCCATTGGATTACCAAAAGAAAAGCTTTGTACATATTGCTGGGATGGAATGGAATGATTTTTTCTTAAACTCTACTTTTAACAATGGATTGTTCCATTTCTGCTAGTTTCTCTACAGATTTTAAGGGATAATTACCCGTTAAGCAGGCTAAACATAATTGATTTTCATTTTTACCAATTGCTGATATTAAATCTTCGATATTTTGATATAATAAAGTGTTTGCTCCTATTTTTTTTCTAATTTCTTCAATATAATTCTCATTATATAATTTCTGGAATCTCCCAGCGATTAATTCATCTTTTGTAGGAAAATCTATTCCCATATAACAAGGGCTTACAATTGGAGGACAGCTAATACGTAAATG
>JABXKB010000101.1 GCA_013375485.1 Promethearchaeota archaeon
GCAACAATTAACACTTTCTCACATCCATTTTTATCTAATATCTTTCGGACTTTTTTGGCATGTTCAATAAGGTCCCCTGAATCTATTCTTACTCCTTTTATATTATTTCCAAATTTGCATGATTTTTCGGCTCCTATTTCAGTATTATACGTATCTATTAGAAGGATAGAATCTTTATCATATATTTTATAATAAAAATTAAAACTATCTAACTCATCATCAAACTTTTGCACAAAACTATGAGCCATAGTGCCGATAGAATTAATTCCCAGTTCGAGATCCGCAATCACATTGCTGGTACCGTTAAATCCTGCAATATAACTTGCTCTGGCAGCATAGACTCCCGCAAGTGGACTATGAGATCGTCTTGTACCAAATTCAAGAAGAACCTTATCTGGGGCTACAGTTTTAATTCTTGATGCTTTGGATGCAATGAGAGTCTGAAAATTAATTACATTAAGTAAATATGTTTCTGCAATCTGAGCATGGAAAATTGGACCTTGTACTTTCATGACTGGTTCATTTGGAAAGAAAAAATTTCCTTCCTTCATTGCCCATACATCCACGTTAAACTTGAACTTTGGCAAGTACTCATCAAAAAAACTTGAATCGATATTTTTGAAAACTTCCTTCTCTCTTAAAAATTCAATTATTCGTTCTGTAAATCTAGCGTTTAGTAAATATTGAACTGCTTGTTCTAATCCAGCAAAAATTAAATAATTACGATTTCGTGGAAATTTTCTGATAAATAACTCAAATGTAGCAATATCATTTTTTTTGTCAATATTGTTTTCGAGATTGTATTGATAATAGGCAGCACCCATTGTCAATTGATAAAAATCAGTAGCTAAAATCATATTCGAATCGTTAACAAAACCAGAGCTCATAAAATTCATTTCTTATTCCTCTAAATTATTAAAATTTCTTTAAATATTTACTTTTTTTCACCTATTAAAACATTATAATATTTACTTTAACATATTTATTAGTAAACACAAAATTGGAAATTCCAACATAAGGCTACTAGAGAGTGATAATGCTTAGTTTTTGAGTTTATTAACAAATAATATTATCAAAAGTAGGAAAAGTAAGAAAATGTTTTTAAAAAAGGAAATTGATCTTTGTATAAATACTTATTTTAGTAAAATAAGTCTACATATTTGTATAAATATTAACAGAAAAAGTGATAATATGTACCATTTAGACGATAATGAATATTTAAGCGTCCCGTATTACAGAAAAACACGGAGTATTTGTCCAGAATGTTTAGAACCTATTGATGCTGAAATCTATGAAGAAGATGATCAAATTTGGATGAGAAAATCATGCGAAGAACATGGTCATTTCAAAGATAAACTTAGCTCAAGTGCTAAATATTATAAATGGACTCACTGGGCTATAAAAGATAAGGATGGAAAAGTTGTATGGAAATTTGATAAGGACGGTGATGCCAATCCACCTGATTGTGTTGGTGAAGACCCAAGAGGATGCCCATATAATTGTGGATTATGTGAACAACATCTCTCAACTTGTTCATTAGCTTTAATTGATCTTACAAATCGTTGTAATTTTAACTGTAACTTCTGTTATGCAAACGTTCTTCAGAGTGGATACCTTGTAGAGCCCACACTTGAAGAGATTGATAGAATAATGAAGCATTTCAGAAGTAAACCAATTCCAGCAGTTTCAATCATGTTTACAGGTGGAGAACCAACAGTTAGAAAAGATTTCCCCGAAATTTGTAAGATGGCTAAAGATAATGGTTTTAAGGAAGTTATTGTAGCTACAAATGGTTATGGATTTCAAAAGAAAAATGGAGGCCTCGAATGGACTAAGAAGGTAAAGGAGGCGGGTTTAGACACATTATACTTCCAATTCGACGGTATAAACAATACTACTTATGAAAAAACCAGAGGAATTAAAAATTTAATGACCTATAAACAACGAGCATTAGAAAACTGTCGTAAAGCGGGATTAGATTCTATTGTGTTGGTTGCTACAATCGCTAAAGGAGTCACAGATATTGAGGTTGGAAATATCATTCAATACGCTATTGATAATGTGGATGTTGTACGTGGTATAACATTTCAGCCAGTATCCTTATGTGGTCGAATAGCTTTTGAAGACCGAGAGGAACTTCGAATTACAAATGCAGATGTTCTTAAAAAAATCGAGGAACAAACAGGCGGGAAGATTAGTATGGAAAACGCATGGTATCCTCTTTCGACTATAGTGGAATTTGGTCGAGTTGTAGCCTATTTAGCCGATGTTGAACCTATAGAATTCACATGTCACCCAGATTGCGGATTTGCCTCGTACATGATAGTAGATCCGGATTCAGGGGAAATGGCACCAGTAATGGATTATTTTGACCCCTTAAAAGTAATCGATTTCGCAAATCGTTTTTGGGCTAAAATTAAACATAAAGAAAAAAAGCCACTTAAACTTTTTGAAGATTTATTAGGCGACTTTGGTAAAACTCTGGATAATGGTCTCAACTTTTTAGATAAGACTCAACTGCGGGCTAGATTTCTATTAGGGGTACTACAATACATGAAGAAACCAGGAAAGCTCATGGAAATGTTTTCAAGACTTATAATGCGCGGTGATTGGGAAAGTGTTAGCTCTTTTAGCTATGGAGCGTTGTTACTCTCTAGTATGCATTTTCAGGATGCTTATAACATGGATCTTGAAAGAGCTAAGAGATGTATTGTACATTTTGGTATCGCTATGCCTGATGGAAGCGTAAAGGAGATTTCTTTCTGTACAATGAACTCAATCCACAGACCTATTATTGAGAAACAGGTTGCTAAGCAAATTACAGCAAAAGTAAGGGATGAATTTGACACTTCTACAGGTCAAACAGTAGAAGAAATTGAACAAGAAGTAGCTCAAAATGGTGGAATTAAGAAAGAGGAGGGAATCTAAATGTCAGAAGAATATGTGGAAGATAAAGATGGGATGAAAATTCGTAAATTGGCAGAGTTAAAAACTTCTACAACTAAAGATTATGAAGAAGCTATGCTTAGACGTGTCGAGGAGTTTAAACATGCCAAAGGACAAGACTCACAATTTAATGATATCCTTCAAAACACATTCGTTAAGGCGTTTAGTACCGCTTTAGATTTAAAACTCCAAGTTGATAAAGCCCTTGGAGAGGACAATTTAAAGAAGCTTCATAAAGCAATTGATGATATCCTTTTTTTAGGATTATAATTTTATTTTTCTTTTCAATTTTTAATATTTTATTTTAAAATCCTTTTTTGTCAGTTACTATTTCATTAGTTATTTTTTATGAAATTAAGGATATCTTTCGGGTAGTTTTCGTCAGTTATAACATGTCCTTTAGCCGGATATAAAATTACTGTCGATTCTGGTATCAGATCCCCCATTTCTTTTACGATATTAGCCGGGATATAAGGATCATTATCATTGCATAATATCAAAATGGGAATTTTAATTTTAGTTAAATTTTTTGTAGCATCATGTTCCATTTCTGCTTTAGCTTCAATTAACATATCTTGTGAGAATGTTTTACGGTTTGGTATACACTTAAAGTAAACATATAACCATAACCGAACTTTTTTAAACCATGATTTAAAACCTTTTGACTTCAATCCGAATACTGTTGTTATAGCCAATCCATATTTTCCTTTGCTAAGTAATTCTGCAAACTCTTGATCTGCTTTTTTACCACTTTCACTAATTCGATGAGCAGTCATTACAAAAACAATATGGTCGAATAAATCTGCATGATCTACCGCAAAATGTTGGGCTATTAAACCTCCATAAGAAATCCCGAGGATAACATCAACCTTTCCACCAAATTCGTTTATAATCATTTCAGCATAATCATTAGCCATATCTTTAGTAGTATAGTTTTGAGTGAGTCCGGATTTTCTATGAACTATATGAATTGTATAATCTTCAACAAAGGGTTCTATCTTTTGCATTGTAGAGTTAAGAAACATTTTTGAAAAAATATCACTTGGTCCTCCAGAAAATAAAAGCAAGGTTTTTTCACCTTTCCCAAAACGAATGAAAGTAATTCCATTCCTAAATACTCCAGATTTTGATTTATATTTTGTCATAGCTAAATTAGTTATTAAATTTATGATTCAAATAAAGTCTTTTTTATGATATATCTTTAAAACAGAAGAGTAAGTATTTTTATTCATTTATCTATTTTTAATTTTTTTCATAACTTATTTTTAAAATCATAGTTTAGTTTAGTTATACTATGGTTTATAACAGTTTCACCATACCAGTTACAATTTTTTATATAGGAAACGGATTTGCACATCTGTACTATGCTCTTAAGTTAAAAAAAAAATTTCCCCAAGATCATAATTTTACAAATTCTTTTTTGATATCTATATTATGGATTATTGCTGGAGTTATATATCCCTTATTTTTTATAAGAGATACGAGTCAAGCAAGATATTTTCAGGGGTTAGCCTTTCAAATCATATGTATATACGCCCCATTATTAATTTTTTTTATTTTATATTGTCAGTATCAATTTGTATTGAAAAGAAAACCACAATTAAGAGAAAATAGAACTATAGACAAGTTTATAGAACAATTTACATTGCTGGATACAAAAAATCTCAATAATAGGAAAACAGCTTTAAAAACCGATGTTCATAGAAAAGCTTTTCATTTATTACCTGCTGCTGTTATTATTTTTTTATGGCTTTTCGCTGTTTATATTTGGGAGGATATTTGGCATGGAGATGAATTTTGGGGGATTTCAGGAGAAGAATATGGTATTTTTTTAATATTAACAGTCGGTTATACTGGAATTATCATATTTGCTGCTTTAGATTATATCCGATTATCGCACATTTTCAACAGAGGAAATATTTATCATTTACTTCCAACGTGTATTTCCAATACATTAGGGAAAACTTTAAAAAAAAATGAGATCTATGAATTTACTAGACCCGTTGCTTTAGTCTTGTCGCTTATTCCTACTTTATTTCTTCCTTTCGGGTTATTTACTGCTACAGCACTTATAGCTACTTTAGGAGATGGCGCAGCATCAATATTTGGACTTAAATTTGGGAAGATTCATATTCCTAAATCTTCAAATAAAACCTTAATTGGATATATTGCTGGATTTTTAGCATCTTTTGGAATTAGTGTTGTTGTATTGTGGCTGTTTGAACAAAAATCCTTTACAATTTCACAAATTTTCATAATTGGATTTGTTGGGGCTTTAATATTTTTGATTATAGATATCTTAAATCTCAAAATAGATGATAATATTTTAAATCCAATTTTTTGTGGATATTTGATGGCACTAATAACTATGGTAATATAATATCATAAATATATGATTTCAATACAATAAAAATTTAAGTGAGTACTATTTTGTTTTTTAATGTAAATATATTTAAGAGGAAATTTAATGGCTCAATCGGAAGATAGTAAATTCTTCAGCTGCCCTAAATGTGGAAACATAGGTACCATTTTTCATCTAAAAGCTGAAGGAAATAATATTATCGTAAAACACAAATGCCCAAAACATGGAGATAAAAGTTTCAAAATTCCTTTAATGCAAAAAGATCGTTTTATTCCTTATTTTCGCAATGGTATTTTTCGGTGTTACCAATGTGGACAAGAAGCTAAAGTGGAAAGTACGAAAGCATCAGGTCCTTGGATGCTAGTAAAATGTCTTTGTCCAACTCATGGAAACAAAATACCTCTCCAAAAAATCTGGAGTACTATCTACACTGATATTTCTAAAAAAGAAGTTCTTGCACCACAGCCGGTTCAACCACAACCTACTCCAAGTAATGAAAAGAAGTTTTGTCCAAATTGCGGAACACCAACGAAGGGAACAGAAGAATATTGCGATACCTGTGGATCAGAAATAAAATAAATTGAATTTTTTTACTTTATTATTATCTTTTTTTGAACAGTTATATTTAGTAGAGATATAAATTTGGATTTAAGGAAAAAATGGGCTTGATTAATAATTAAAACCCTAATTCAATTTAGAAAAAGGCATCCATCTTTTTAATCCCTTTTATCTCTTCATATGTAATGCCCAATGAATCTAAAACTTGTTCTAAAGCAGATATTAAAAGTTCCCTATATTTTTTAGGATCAATATCTTGGAGTTTAGCTAATTCAAGTGCTTTTGCTCCAGTGGCACCCTTACTTTTGATAAAACTTATTGTTTCCCCTTTTTGAAATTCTTTTCCGGTTATATCTCTTAATTCTAATGCAGCTCTAACATGTTGAGGGATTACTTTTGTGTAATTTTTTAGATCCTTCTGCAAACCAATGTTTATAGTGTAATCTTCTATAGTGAACGTATTTGGTTTCCCTATTTTCTTTAGACTATCTCTCACAATTTCTATAATCTTATCTTTAGCTTTCAAAAATTCATCATTATTTGTAATTTGCTTCAAGATTTCGATCATTTCACTGAATGTTTTTTTAATAAAATTAGGAGTGTTTTTCTTCTTAGCAACAAGCCCTTTTATATCTACATATTTAGTATCTTTATAAATTCCAACATAATTCTTCTTTCTATCAGAAAGTGCAAGAAATTGGTATTTTTTTTCTTCTTCTAAATCAAGATCTAATTCTTTTTTACTCCAATCTGATATTTCTTTCATTTGAGCCATTGTAGGATTTAAAAGGAAAACAGAGTCTGTGTCTCCATACAGTACATTCACACCTAAATCTTCTGATTTCTTAATAGTCTGCTTTATTGAATATTGTCCTATTGAAGTTGTACTTTCTGCTACTGGAAGACAAAAAAGAGGAAAATTCTGAGAACCAAAAACACCATAGCTTCCATTAATAAACACTTTAAGAGCTTGTTGAATTGTTTGGTAATAACTTCTTTGCTTTTCTGTTAGATTTTTGTCGCCTGATTTAGGTTTAAAATATTTTACTCTTATATCTCGGAAAAATCCCACAACATACGCAAAGATTCCCATCTTTTTAGTACATATATGGTAGGGGGTCCCTTTTACCAGATTATCTTCATCATCCTTATGAGGACATAAAACCGTTTCATATGAAAGATTATATTCCTTAATAATAGAAGGGTAAAGTGAGGCAAAATCCATAACTACAACATCGAAATGAATACCAGGAACCGGTGGAACAACATATGCACCAGCAAATGTCTTTCCTTCGATAACTGCTTTTGAGTATCCTCCTGTTTTTAATTCTGCAATTTCAGATCTATGAGGTATAAGATAATTGTTTCTCCTGTGTTCAAAATAAAAAATATTCTGAATCCATGTAGAAATTTGGCGCCTTACAGTTTCATGAATGGGCATTTTAGTAATTCGGCATAATAATAAAATTAAATTCCATACTAATGAATTGTTAAATTTTGTTAATTCTAATGTAAGTATTGAATCTTTTAGATTATACCAAGTAAGGATATCATATTCCATTTCGTGTATTTCTTCTTCATGCTCATATTTCTTTTCTCCCAATAACGCATCACTTATTGCGTTTAATGAACTGCTTTCATATGCTCCACCAAATGCATATCCAGAAATACTTCTATTAAAGAAGAAATTAAATAGGTCAATGTGGATTCCCTTTCTTAGATCACAGTCAGATCTTGATAAGAACCCAAAACCTCTCTTAATATGGATAGGATTTAAATCTTTATTTATTTTTAGCTTATTTGCTCTATGAAACATATAATTTAAGTCAAAATTATCTCCATTGAACGTGATAATTACAGGGTATTCCCATAAAAGACGAAAGGATTCTGTTATTAATTCCTTTTCACTCTTAAAGAAAATTATTTTAGCATCTGATGGAAACTTCTTATGAAGCCCACGAAAAACGAATCCTTCTCGTTCTAGTACATAAACTAATTTTAGTCCATCCGAAGCCACAAATGATATACTAATAATTGCTTGTTTTGCCTGTCGAGGATCTGGAATAATAAAATCTTCTGATCC
Source organism: Promethearchaeota archaeon (assembly GCA_013375485.1). GTDB lineage: Archaea > Asgardarchaeota > Lokiarchaeia > Sigyniarchaeales > SOKP01 > Loki-b32. Next base: position 7,950 of record JABXKB010000101.1, read on the forward strand.
TATACTTACTTCGATATCCATAGCTAACCGTTTCACATCTGGAATCGGAGTTAGAAATATATCCAAAAACTTTTCCGAGAATTCTTGGATTTCTGGAGATTCATTTTTAAATAGAGCACGTAGTTCTTTTGCCATTTTCTTTGATTCTTCCGAATCTTCTTCAAAACTTAACTTTTTGATTTGACCACCTTGAATACTATAAATTAATCCAGGAATTAGTTGCCTATCGAAAATATAGTTTAAATGATATCTGATATCTGCCTCCCAAGCTTTTTTATTGTTTTTTCCTAAAATATTTCTGATATTTGTACCAGATCCTCCAATATCTGAGGGTGTTTTACCATGTATTTTTGTCATCAATATTTTTTTATCTTTTAGTAGATCTATTTTCTCTATTTCTTCAAATCTAGTAAAACCTTCATAATCTGTTAATTCTATCATATTTCGTAAATCCGTTATCGTTTCCTTACTTAAACAATAAGGCTCATGGTTGGTTGTATCAATCCAAATCTTTATATCATCTGTTTCCAAATCATAAAATTTACAATATGCTTTGTTTTGTCCACCATCATAATCAACATCAAGCAATAACCCTCGTTCCATATCTTCAACTATTTCTCCTTTCTCAATTAGGTATCGAATATATGTTGAAGAAACATTTTCCCGTAAAACCTTGGTTACTTTAATTTTTCCTTCTTTTAAGCCAAAAGGTTTATCATTACCTTTAAAAAATAAATTTGAGGATATTTCTTTAGTAGTTTTCTCTACTTTTGCTGTTGATTCTTTAGTTTCCTCTTCTTTTATAATTTTTGGCTTAACCTTAGGTTTTTCTTCTTTATCTTTTTCAGTTTTTACTACTTTTGGTGTTTCTGGGGATTTTACTTTTTTCTGCTCTTTGTCGCTAACAAAGGAAAAAAGCGAGGTTTGTTCCTTATCGTCTAGTTTTTTCTTTTTTGGAGGTGGCATAAATTTCAGTTAAAAATAATATTTTAATGTCTAATAATGTATATTATAGTATTTATTATAATACACTCTATTACTTCTCTAATATTTAATTTGATACTCTTAAGGAAAGTAACTTTGCAAAGAAAGGAATTCTAATTTATATTTGAATATGGAAACTCAATTCTAGCGGTTATAATCAATTAATTTCTTTATTTCTTCTAAAAGAAGCTGTTTTTCAGCAATATACCAATCAAGTTGGCTTCTAGAGGGATTTTCGTTATAAATTATTTCAGCAACTTCCCTAATCTCATCTTCGGAAGGAAGTATCACTTGACCATTAACATCCTCTCTTATTAGAAGAATTAAGTTATCTGTTTCTAATGGCTTGATATCATATCCGTTCTTAACGTTTTTATTAATCGTGACGCAAAGCTGCGCCAAATCCCATACAGATTTTTCTAAACCCTTATTTTCCTTGTAAATTTTAAATGCCAGGGAGGTTACTTCTTCTTTCGTGAATGGGCACACTTTTTCTTTACCTTTTTGTTATATGTTATTCCTAAGTTAGATGAGTGAAAATTTAACCAATAATAAGATATTTGATTAACAAAAAGATAGTTAGACTTTTAATTATTACTATTGATTTTTTGAAGCGTTTAAAACCACCAAATTTAAAATTTATAATGGTTTGTTATTATTTGTGTTAATTTTATGGTTAATTACTAACCAGAAAATTGACGCATTTGAGCCTCCGTGGCTTAGTGGTAGAGCAGCAGACTTGTAAAAGGGTTTTTTTACTGAAAAGCTCTGTAGATTCTGCCGGTCGTGGGTTCAAGTCCCACCGGGGGCTCCATTATTATTAAAAATAAAATCTATTTTCTTAATATCGACTTTTTAAATATTGATATATTAATTCTGCTGTGGCTTCAATGCCATCTAAGGTGCTTATTTCAGGAACATTATGAGCAAACATAGTTGGAATCCCAACTAAAGCTGAGGGGATACCGAGCCATTTTTGGGCTTTTCCAGCATCAGAACCATAGAATTCTAAAACACCATCTTGGTATTTTATATCATTTTGTTCAGCTACCTCGACTAAGGTTTTACATAATTGATAATCGAAAACACCGGTACCACTTGCTTCTTGCCATATAATTACGGGTCCATCATGTAATTTAATATCAGAACTTACAGTTCCCGGAAAATCTTCAACTAATCCTACATCTAATGCTATTATTTCATCTATAGAATTATTTCTGGCAAAAAATAAGGAGCCCTCGGTTCCTATTTCTTCACGGGTAGTTGCTACAATGTATAAATCAAATGATTTCGTGAAATTTCCTGACTCATCTAAAAGATTATTCACAATTTTATTTGTTAACAAAGCTAGTCCTGTTAATGCTACTAAATTATCCATTGAATACCCAGAAATAATATTATCATTAAAATCCTCATTTAATAATTCAAATTCTCCAGAAAATACAAATGGAGCACCAATATGGATCTTATATTTGCTAATTACTTCATCTTTATCTATTGCTCCAACAAATATCTCCATCTCATATGGTTCAAATTTTTCTTCTCCTCTTAATTTTGGGGGTGTAGCATGAGGGGATCTGCCTCCAATAACACCATTTATCCATTTACCTTCCTTATTTAAAACAGAAATTTTTCTTGAGACAAGCCACCTACCTTCATACCCACCTCTTCTAGAAAACTCTAAAGTACCGGTTTTTTTAATCTTTCTAATGGTTCCGCCAATTTCATCCATATGAGCTAATATAGCAATAGCTTTTTTACTAGATTTTCCATTGAATTTAACAAAATAATTACTAAGTGAATCAGTGTTAACTTCAATACCCTTATCAGCAAGAATTTTCTCTAATTCTGTTTTAAAGAGTTCACCACGTGCTTTCTCTAACCCGCTAGGTGCCCTTGCCGATGAAAACGTTTTAATTATCCTAAAAATCTCCTTTTTATTCAAGATTTTTCACTTTACTTACTTCAATATTTTTATTTTAAACCTGAATATAATTAAGATTTATATTTCAATAAAATTGCCATTTTATAATATCATTTATTAATTTCGAAGAATATGTAGATATAAATAGTATCGTGATTGGTGAAGTTTAATAAATAAAATCAACAGAGTTATTCTTTGTATCATTGACGATGTTAGAGCCGAGCACCTTTTTGATTTTATTAACAAAGGGTTACTAACTAATTTAAAGAAATTAATGGAAAATGGAATTTATTCAGAGAACTGTATTACTGATTTTCCTCCTATTACATACCCTACTCAAGTTTCTTTATTGACAGGGACTTACACTGGTAATTATAAAAAAGAACCATGTCATGGTGTCCCTCTCCTTAATTGGATGGATCGCGATAGTGCTCCACCAATATTAAGAGAATATGCTGCTAAAAATTTGCAAATTTATAAAATTAATGATGATATGGGAAATAATTGCCAGACAATCCTTGAAATGGTGGGAGATGAGAATACAGCGAGTATAGCGCAGTTTATTAATAGAGGTTCAGATTATATTTTTCCTGAGAGAAAGACAAAGCTTGCAATGTTTTATCTCCTCTTAAAATACCTTCCTGGTGTTAAAAGGAGATTGATTAGATCCAATTCTGTCATTGCACAAAAATTAATAGAGGTATTTAAAAAACCAAAGAAATTTTTTGATAATTCCGAACCACCTATTGCTTCTTTACTATGGTTTATATCCTCTGATCTTCTAATGCATAAGTTTGGTTTTGATTCACATATATATAAATTGAATTTACTCCATATTGATAAAGTTATTGGAGTTCTAATTGATAATTTAAAGAGAATGGGTTATTTAGAAGACACAGCCATAGCAATTACTTCAGATCATGGAAATTATAAAGCCAATAAGATCGGAAATTTAAACAATTTTTTAAAACAAAAGGGTTTAACTAATTATCATCCCCTCAAAAAGCCAAGAGGTAATATGGATATTGCTTATTATGCGGGTGTAGGATTCTTTTATTTTAAAGGTATGAATAATTCGAATGTTAAGAATTGCTGGGATCGCCCTACTCTCAAAGAACTTGGGAATTATGGTCCAAAGAGAATAAATCTATTAGAAGAGCTTTTTAAAATTAATGGGAGCCATTTAATGTATTACAGAGATAATGGAAATACATCTAATAAAGGTTTAATTCACCTTAAAAGAAAAATTAAAGAGACAGGTAAAATAATAACAGGAAGGATAGAGTATATGGGTAATGGTTCAAGTTATAAAACACGTTATATATCGGAAGATGTTGATTATGATATTTTCAATTTTATGCCTGATGATGTAGCAAGTCGATTATTGGACAATAAATTTCACACAATTCAAGAATGGTTAGAAGCTACATATCATCTAGATTATCCATTATTTCCTGATTTAATTCCTCGTCATTTAAAAAATCCTAGAAGCGCTGATCTTATCTTAAGTAATGATGAAACAATTAAATTTGGTATTCATCATGGAAAGCAAAAAGGTAAAAATCTTTATGATCATGATGTAGGTTTGCGTAAATGCATGGCTGTTCCATTAATAATAGGAGGTTCCTTAGAAATCCCTCATAAAGAAATTTCTTATTGTAAAATTACAGATATTGTTCCTACATTACTGAATATTTTAGGAAAAACACCACATAAAAGTGTGATAGGGAAAAATCTAGTCTAAATGAATCTTCTATTCTATATAACTCTATATAGAATATATAGGATATATAGTAAAACTATTCAAGGATTTCAAAATTTTATTTCTAAATTAGAAATATCTAGAAGTTAATAATAATTCACAAAAATTAAATTACTATCTGAACCTTAATAAAACTATATACTGCTCTATAGAATTTAGAATTTAGAGAAAATGAGAGAAATCGAAGAGAAGGAACTAAATAAACTAAGCATTGATGAGCTTACCCAACTATTTATGGATAACATAAATGAACAAAATTTAAAACTCATTAATGGAATTAAATTTCTTATTCAAGAAGATTTTGATGGATTTCGAGACAATTTGAATTCTGTAATACAAACTAATACTGAAGTACAAATAAAAAAGAAATTCGAATCTAGAATATTTAAATCAAAATTAATGTTCTCAAAAGCAGATAGGTTGAAATTATTTACAAAAATAAACGATATAAAGAATATTGGTGAATATTTAGCTAATAAAATGCTTCTTTATAAGGTAGTTTTTCCTGATGAGCAATTTAAGCAACATATTTTAAGTATTCTAGGATACTTGAAGATAATATCAAACAATTTAGCTAATGCAGTGAAATCAATTGGTTCTGATCTTAGTAAGGCTCACGATATATGTGAGGAGATCAAAGAAGAAAGAAGAAAAATGAGAAATGAAGAATGGCAATTATTAAAACGTCTTTATAATTATGACATGGATTATATATCTCGAACATTCATATATCTGAAAGAATTAATCGAAAATATTATGATGTTGGCTGATCATATTAAAAATTTCTCTGAATATATTCAGTTCCTTGCAACAAAATATTTGATTTTTGAATAAAAAAATCATGATTTAAAATGGTTGTTAATTTAAGCTTAATCTTAGTTATTGTTTTGATAATAATGGCTATTGGGCTTGCGTTTTCTATTGGAGCCAATGATGAGACTTTATCAGCTCTAGTGGGAGCAGGTGTTATAAAATTTAAGTTAGCATTATTAATTGGAGGTATTGCTATAGGTGGCGGAATGATACTCTTTAGTGGAGGATGGGTTGCGAAAACTGTAGGATCAGACATACTTGGTGAAGGAATTCAATATACAACTTATATGCTGTTAACAGTTTTAATTAGTAGTATAATTTGGTTAGTGGTAGGGAGCTTTGCAGGGATCCCCTTGAGCAGTACACATTCGTTAATAGGAAGTATTTTTGGAGTCTTGATAATTTATGCTATA
>JABXKB010000390.1 GCA_013375485.1 Promethearchaeota archaeon
AAGCTTATCTAAAACCCAAATAAGAAAAAGAATTCTTAACCTTAAAAAAAAAAATATTATAAAAACTTCTAAACCTATTTTTTCACCCATCCCGAAAGACCAAATGCTATATCTTTATTGTTTTATTGAGGTTGGTAAATTTAAAAAGGAATTCATTAAATATATTTTTCAAATTCCCTTTTCATTCATGTTTATTTTCGAATCAGATAATAGATTTTGCATAAGATTGAATATTTCAAGAAAAGACATGATATCGTTCATAAAAGGTTTTGATATATTAAAAGAATACATTGATTCATATTTTATACAGTTTATTTTTGAAAATCCAACGGCTAGAAATCCTGAATTGTATAATCTTTATAATAAAGATACCAAAACATGGGAAATTGATATCAATCGTATTATTTCAAAAATAAAAAAAATATAAAGTAAAAATATAATTTAACCTATTTCAACATCCATTTTCTTTCGTTCTTCTAATAGGGTATCTATAACAGTTGGATCTGCTAGTGTGGTTTCATTTCCAATATCAGTGCTATTGGCAATTGCTTTTAAAATTCTACTCAAAGAATTGAAAATTATTATTAATTGAGCTAAATATTCATTAATTGTTTAATAATAAAGGTTGAAATACAATAAAAGAGATACCATGATTGGTATTTGACGTTAAGTGAGGAAAGTGAAGAAGAATAAACAATCTCAAAAATTAGAGGATATTGATACTCTAATTGTAAATAGTTTCACTTTAATAAAAGCGAGGGAGTTTGATAAAGGTTTATCAATAGCTAACAAAATTTTAAACGAAGGAGGAATCCAAATAAACTTACCTCAGAAATTTGGTGCAAGAATAGCACGATTAGTAGCGCTAATGGGCTTAAAACAGCATAATCAAGTTAATGAAGAAATTAAGCTCTCTGAACAAATTATAAACCAAATGAATAATGTTGATAGGGAAAATTTTCTTGTAAAGGATGGAATAGGTAGATTATATTCTATAAAAGGTGCTATTCAATCTGCTCAAGGTGAGCTTGAAGATGCTATACTTAATTATCATCATAGCATAGCGATTTATGAAACTTTGAACAATAAGAAATCTATATTTTACCAGCTTGAAGCAATTGGTTGGATCAAACGAGCTCAAGGCAAATTGGACGAAGCATTGAACTATTTCCATAAAATGTTAAATCTTGCTAAAGAAACTCGTAATGAAATGTACATCGCAAGTTCAAAATTTTCAATAGCATTTGCCAATTTCTATAAAGGAGATTTAGATCAAGCAACAGAATATGCCCAAGAGTGTCTAGCACTTTATGAAAAGTTAAAACGATTTAGAGGCCTTACAGCGGCGTATTCTATTTTTGGATCAATTTATCGCGGAAAGGGTGAATTTGATAAAAGTTTAGAATATTATCGTAAAGTATTGACTATTTACAATGAAAATTTAGATATTCAAAAGGGGGTGACGCATAGTTATTGCTATGCTCTTAGAAATATTGGATGGATATACTATGATAAAAATAAAATAAAAAAATCAATTGAATACCTTAGAGAAGCGGTAAAAGCACATAAATCTTTATGTGAATGGAATAATACCATATTTGATTACGATCTTGTTATGTTTAATTTATTATTGATTCTTTCAGCCATAGAAATTGATGATAATCAACAAATTGAGAATTCTATGGAGCAACTTTCTAGATTTGCACAGAAATGGCCTTGGATTGATTATTTCAGGAAGTTTGGTAAGGCTTTGATATTGAAAAATAAACAACGAGCGAAATATCGATTTCAAGCACAGCAAATTTTTGAAGAAATACTTGAAGTAAAATTTGATTATCAAATAGAATTTATGATCCAAGTAAATCTGTGTGATTTGTTATTAGAAGAGTTAAAATATTCTGGAGACGAAGAGATACTTTTAGAAATTCAAGGTTTACTTAATAGAATATCTGATCTCGCTAATAATCAACGTTCTATTACCACTTTAGTAACATTATATTCTCTTCAAGCCAAATTAGCTTTAATTGAGGGAAATGCTGAACTTTCAAATGAATTATTAACTAAAGCTCTCACTATTGCTGAAAATAAAGGATTGGAATTGATTTCAAAAAAATTAAAGACTCAACAAAATCAACTTTTCAATCAATTAGAGGAATGGAAAGCATTATTTATTCAGAATTCAAAATTACAAGAGAAAATTGAGATTTTAAATCTAAAAGAGTATGTAACAGAAGCCATAAGTGAGGTTTTAGAGAAAAAATTCAAAACTGAAAAGAAATACAATATATTCTATAAAGATTTACTCAAAGAATACCCTAAAATCCAAAGAGAGGAATGTAGGGTTGGAATCGCTCAAATAGGACTCTCCAAAACCGGAGATATTTTAGATGAATTCTTTGAATTAAAGGGTTCAGGAATATTAGCGCTTAAAGAAAATAAAATTGAGACCATTAGATCCACTGTAAAAAACATGATAGAAAAGGCTAATTCTAACGGAATAAATATTCTCATCTTTCCAGAAATGACAATTGACTTAAATTATGATGTCTTTTTAGAGGAAATATCAAATCTAGCTAAAACTTATAATATGTATATTATTCCCGGCTCTTATCATGATCAACCTACAAAACGTAATTTAAGCCTGGTAATAGGGCCAGAGGGAGTTATTTGGGAACAAGAAAAACACATACCCGCCATAATACATTTTGGAGGGAAAAAATTTAAGGAAACGATAGATACAAGCTCCCTTCCTCGTAAAACAATCGTCTGTAATACTAAATTTGGAAGAGTAGCCATTCTTATATGTCGAGACTTCTTAGATATGGATCTTAGAGTAGAATTAAAGAATTTTGAACCCCCTGTGGATATCATTATTAATCCAGCTTTCACCCCAGTTACAGCTGATTTTAAAGCCGCACACTTTGATGCTCGGAGATCTATATACGGTTATTGTTTCTTTGCGAATGTTGCTGAATATGGTGAATCTCATATATATACACCAGAAAAGGATCGTACTGAAAGAGTAATACCTGCAAAAGAAGAAGGTTTGATATATAAAGATATAGATCTCTTCAAATTACGCTCAGAGCGTAAAAAATGGACAAAGGAGCAAAAAAAAGAGATACAATTTATACAAAGTACAAGATAGATTTAAAGTATAAGTATAAAAATAAAATAAAAAAAAATTATATAGATTTAACCTATTTCAACATCCATCTTTTTGCGTTCTTCAAGTAAAGTATCCACTACTGATGGATCTGATAATGTTGTAACATTTCCAATTTCTGTTCCCGCAGCAATTGCTTTAAGAATTCTTCGCATTATCTTTCCACTTCTCGTTTTTGGTAACGCATCAGCAAATTGAATGACATCTGGTTGAAATACCGGGCCTATTTCTTGTCTAACATGCATTCTGATCTCCTTGGATAATTTCGCTGA
>JABXKB010000391.1 GCA_013375485.1 Promethearchaeota archaeon
AATTCGTATGGCGCTTGTTTTGGCAATTATTGGGTTTGAATAAAAATTATCTTAATATTTATTAATAAAAAGAAAGAAGGGGGATAATATGTTAACTAAATCTTTAAAAGGTCGTGATTTCATATCGCTTAGAGATTTTTCAAAGCAGGAGATTATAACTATATTAGAAACAGCTTTAGCTCTTAAGACAGATTTGGCTATGGGTAGAAAACATAAATTATTAGATGGAAAAACATTGTTTATGCTTTTCTTTAACGCATCCACACGTACCCGTAATAGTTTTGAAAGTGGCATATTCCAGCTAGGAGGACATGGCAATTTTTTACAGCCCAGTGCAACACGTTTACCTACTCTTGAAGGAGAAGATGTACCCTACAAAACAGAAAGGATATCTGATGTGGCAAGAGTTTTAAGTGGGATGGGAGATGCTATCGCCATTCGGATTCTTGGAGATGCAGTTAATTGGAGTTATGATAAAGGATTAAGAATAATCAAAGAATTTGCTAAATGGGCGACAATTCCTGTTATTAACATGGAAGATAATATATATCATCCTTGCCAAGGAATGGCAGATGTAATGACTATGTGGGAATTATTTGGTCGTGATCTACGTGGATTAAAACTAGGTGTAACTTGGACTTATTCAGGAAGTACCAAGAAACCGATTGCCCCACATCATGATGTTATGTATGCAGCTAGCTTTTTTGGGGCAAATATTATATATACTAAACCGCCTGAACTGAGAATAGATCCAGAAATAGAAAAAGCTATAAAAGAAAACGTAGAAGCTAATGGAGGCACTTATCAAACTTCCGATAATATTGAGGATGCGTTTGTTGATGCAGATATTGTTTATGGTAAAAACCATGTATGCCTTGATTTATTACCTCCTTTTCAAAAGGAGCCAAAATTTGATGAAATGGCTAAGTTATTCGATAAATATAAAGATTGGATTGTGAATGAGAAATACATGAAATTAGCAAAAAGCCAATCAAAATATATGCATTGTTTGCCTTGCGAAAGAGGAATGGAAGTAACTGATGAGGTTATGGATGGGCCACAAGCAGCTGTTTGGATGGAAGCTGAAAACAGACTACATGCCCAAAAAGCCATTATGGCTTTAACTATGTAAATTAAATTATTGTAATTGTCAATTTAAAAAGTACATCAAGGTCAAGTAGTATATTAATACAAATTTTATTTAATTGTCTAAAAAGGGAGAGGATATAACTATATTTGCATGAAGAAAAATTTAGATGTAATGATAAAAAATGGCACAATAGTAACAAATAACGTGTTGTTTAAGGCTGATTTAGCAATTAAAAATGGAAAAATAGCTGGGGTGTTTTTTTCGAATATAGAAAAGAAAAAGGCAGAAAATATGATAGACGCAAAAGATATGCTTATTTTTCCAGGCGTAATTGATTCCCACGTTCATTTTAATGAACCAGGAAGAGAAAATTGGGAGGGCTTTAAAACTGGAAGCATGAGTGCCGCAGCAGGTGGTATTACAACCATTATCGATATGCCTCTAAATTCTTCTCCTTGTACAATTGATAAAGTAGAAGCAGAGAAAAAAATAAAAATAGGCGAAAAAAAATCCATTGTAGATTTTGGACTATGGGGTGGAGCAACTCCAAATAATATGGAGGATTTAGAAGACCTTAATGAAGTAGGGGTTGTAGCTTTTAAATCTTTTTTATGTGATTCAGGAATTGCTGAATTTAAAAATATCAATGATGGTGAATTAATTGATATTTCAAAGCGCATTGGAAAGTATAGAAGTTTGTGGGGTTTTCATGCTGAAAATGATTCAATTGTTAGCTATTTAACGAGAAAAGCAAAAGAAAGTAATTGTGTAGATCGAAAATCATTTTTAGACTCACGCCCTCCAATAGCTGAAGAAGAAGCTGTAAACAGAATTCTATTTTTTGTGAAGAAAATGAACCCCTTGTGTTCTATACATTTTTTACATACTAGTCTTGTTAAAAATATTGAAGAAATAAATAAACTTAAAATTTTGGGATATAATGTTTCAGTTGAAGCCTGTCCCCATTACTTAACATTAACAGATGAAGATTTTTTAGCTGCAGGTCCTATAGCTAAATGCACACCACCGTTAAGAAGTAGAAAAGAAGTTGAAGATCTTTGGAAATGTGTTGAAAATGACTTAATTGACGTGATAGGATCAGATCACTCACCATGCGTTTTAGAAGAAAAAGAAAAAGGGAATAATAATATCTGGGAAGCATGGGGAGGTATTAGCGGCATACAAACGATGCTCCCCATTATTTTTTCTGAGGGGGTAATAAAAAGAAAGTTACCGCTTCCCAAGTTAATTAATATGATGTCTTGTAAACCCGCAAAATTATTTGGTCTTTATCCACAAAAAGGTTCATTAATGCCTGGATCAGATGCCGATATCGTTATATTTAATCCTAATAAAAAATGGATTGTTGAGAAAAATGGTCTCTTTTATAAGAACAAATATTCACCATTTGTTGGGAAGGTTATTACTGGTGCTGTAGAGAAGACATTATTAAGGGGAAGAGTTATTTTTGAAAAAGGAGAAATAATAACAAATTTTGGGATAGGAAAATTTGTTAAGAGGTGTAAGGCATACAGATAAATTAACTATAATACATCAGGAGGAGGTAAATAATTGAAAATATTAACAATTAATCCGAATGCTTCAGAAATTTTTAATGAATTATTAAGAAATAAAACATCTATTTACGCACTCCCATCAACTAACATAAAAGTGGTTTCTCCAAAGTCAGCTCCTCAAGTTATTGAGGGAATTTATGATGAAGCATTAAGTATTAAGAGTACAATTGAAACTTTTATTGATTTAGAGAAGGATTTTGATGCATTTATTATTGCATGTTTTAGTGACCATTTAGCTACTTATGCTATTAGAGAAATAACTCGTAAGCCGGTACTTGGAATTGCAGAAGCATCAATCTATCTTGCTTGTATGCTTGGAGAAAAATTTAGCATTATAACAACAAACGATAGATGGGGACCATTACTTAAGGAAGCGGTGAGAAAATACGGAGTAGAGACTAAATGTGCTTCTATTAGGACGGTTGGCATAAGTATTTCAGATTTAGAGGAAAGAGATAATAAAAATGTTAAAAAAGCTATAGAGAATGAAGCTACTATTGCTTTATGTAAAGATGGAGCTGAAGTTATTTGTTTAGGTTGTGCTGGAATGTCAAGATTTGACAAAGAGCTAAATAAAAAATTAGGAGTCCCAGTATTGGATGGATTTGTTTGTGCCATAAAGCTGTTAGAGATTTTTCACCAATATGGATTGACTCATAGTAAAATAAACACCTATTCTAAGCCTTTATATAAAGAACTAACTAATCTACAATCTAAATTTAGTAAAGTTTATAAAAAAAGTAAGAAAAAATAAAA
>JABXKB010000102.1 GCA_013375485.1 Promethearchaeota archaeon
GAATTCAAGAATTAATCTGAACGATGGATATGTAGAAGTTTTTAAGAATAAATGTTGGAAAGCAGAAGGATGTGTCGCTTATTTAGTTACTATTGAAAATAAAAGAATTTTACATACAGCCGATTCAGCTGAATTTTCAGATCATATAAAATCTATAAAGGAAAAGATCGATCTATGTTTTATTGCTTGTTTTGAGTCAAATTTTAATGATTATTCAGAATTTCTTAGGATTATACACCCAAAAGTAACAATACCATATCATTTTAACTATGAAAAAGAGGAGGAAGCAAAAAAATTAATAGAGCATCTTATTCATAATGGTATTAATTCAAAATTTCTCGCAATAGGAGAAGAATTTGAAATATGAGTGTTTAATAAATCACCACGTTATTTGAAAATACTTATATTTCTTTAATAATTGATATTTTTGTAAAAAAAATTATTTCTTTTTGAAATTCAATAATTATTATGTAGAATCAAAATAGGAGAAATCCATATGGAAAATAAAGCAATACAAGATAAATGGCCTGATCTGGGTACTTATTGTTGGGGTTGTGGAAGAAATAATGAACATGGATTACAGATAAAGAGCTATTGGGAAGGTGATGAGTGTGTTTGTATTTGGAAACCAAAAAGACATCATTGTGCCTATCCTGGAAGAGGGTGCGGGGGAATAATTACCACAATTCTTGATTGTCACTGTCTCAATACTGCAGCTTCAGCAGCTCACAGAGCAGAAGGTCGAGAGGAGGGTACCGATCCTCCAATCACATATGCAACCGGTTCGTTATTTGTGAAATTTTTAAAACCGACCCCTTTAAATAAACCGTGGGTCTTTCGAGCACGAGTTAAGGAAGTGACAGAAAGAAAAACAACAGTATTCTGCTCGCTTTTCGTTAAAGACAAAGAATATGTGACTGGAGAAACAGTAAACGTACGAATAAAACTGTAATTAAATCAATATTTAGTTAACAATTTTTTCCTAAATATTTTTCAATAGAGGAATAATTTGATTTGTAATATTTATTGTTTCAGAATCTTATATCCTGTATCTTCCCAAGCTTTTCTCATTATTGGATTTTTTTTAAGAAAAACATCAACACATTCTTTTCTTACACGATTAAAAGGACATGAGAAATTTACACAACTCCCACATCTTTTTAGTATTAAAAAACCAAAAAAAATGAAAATTTCAATAACTGAAATTAATAAAAATATAAACTGACCACCTAATATCAAAAAAATTAAAGGATATCCAACAAGAATCATAAAACCAATTAACAATTGAATTTTCTCGGATAGATTCATAGGTTCTGGGCGATATTTCCAGAGCTTAAGGCTGCTATAATTTGCAATACAATGTAAGGTTCTCCCTTCTTCTGCGTAATATGGGCAATGACTACAAAGAATTCGAATCTCCCAAATTTCAAAAAAAAACAACCAAAAACCGATCCAACCTAGTAAATACCAACCATAACCCGTTAATATTACACCAATAAAAGCAGTAACAGCAAAAATAAAAAAAAATCCAAAAAAACTAATTAAATATTTACTATGAAAATGGCATATTAGTTCGCCATTAATTGGGCAATCTTTACACTCTGAAGTATCTTTCCAAGTGCATATATCATGTGAATTTTTCATTTTTAATCATTATAAACGATAGAGAATTTTTATTACAGTTTTATTCTGTAATACTACTCATTTTCTTTATTATATATTTATTCATCCTATTCTTTAGATTTTAAATAAGTGAAGAATTAAATTCGAATAGTAGGAAAAGTAAGAAAAATAGGAAAATGGGGAAAAAGTTTATAAAGAGGAAAATTCTTATAATAAATATGTCCGGACAAGATAATCAAAATTGTGCTTGTGACCCATCGACCATGGATTCACAATGTTGTAAGGTTGAAGCGCTAGTTACTGTGGATAGAAAAGGGCAAATATTATTACCAAAGGATCTCCGGGAAAAAGAAAATATAACAGAAGGAGATAAATTTGCCATAATAAATGTTGGAGCAGGAGGAAAGCCCTGTTGTTTGATTTTGATGAAAGCAGATATATTAGAGCCAATGGTGCAAGATGCGTTAGGTCCTGTTTTAAAAATTGTTGTAAGACGAGAAGATAATCAAGAAAATAAGAAGGAATGATAATGAAGAGAAAAGGAATATATGAACCAACAGTCGAAGATATTATAGAAATAAGTGGAATTGAAGCCTTACACCCGGGTGGGATGGCTTTAACTCAGCGAACTGCTGAACTTTCAGACCTAAAACCGGGAATGAGGGTTCTAGACGTCTCAAGTGGAAGAGGTACGCAATCCATTTTTTATGCCAAAGAATTTGGTGTAGAAGTGACTGGATTAGACATTTCTGAAGAGATGATAAAATCAGCAACTCAAAGTGCAAAAAACGAAGGTGTTGAGAATTTAATATATTTCAAGCTTGGCGATTCTCAGGATTTACCATTTGATGATAATTCATTTGATGTGGTTATTAATGAATGTGCTGTGGGGATTCCTGATGATTCGCAGAAAGTATTAGATGAGATGGTACGAGTTACTAAACCTAACGGTGTTGTGGTGATTCATGAATCGACATGGCGTAAAAAACTTTCTGACTCTGAGAAGGATGAAATTTCTGAACGATATGGAACAACTCCGTTAGAATACGATGAATGGATTGAAACGTTGAAAAAAGCAGGTGTAAGTGAAATAATAACTGAATTTGACGAATGGTCAAAACCGGAAATGTTCTGGAAAATTAGAAAAGATCAAGATGTAGAGCATTATACAAAAGTTTTATCAAAATCGGAATTGGCAACAACTATTGAAAGAATTATAAAAAAATATGGTCAAGATGCAGTACACATAGCACTTGAAAATCAAAGAAAATTTTGGGAAGTAGTCCTTAATGGAACATTAGGCTACTGCCTATTTAAAGGTATAAAAAAATAACAAAAAAAGGAGGTACAAACATGGAGGAAGAACAAATAAGAAAAATTGTTAGAGAACAATATGGAAAAACAGCAACTCAGCGGAGTGTTTCAAGTTGTTGCGGATCATCTGCAGATACAGATCAAACAACCCAGAGTTCTTGTAGTTCTGATAGTTGTTGTGGTGCAATTAGGATTCCTACTGATAAAATGGATGATTTCTTAAAGAAATATAGTACGCAATTAGGCTATACAGAACAAGATTTGAAAAATATCCCAGATGGAGCCAATCTAGCTCTTGGATGTGGCAACCCTACAGCTCTTGCCTCTATTCAAGAAGGCGAAACTGTTTTAGATCTCGGTTCTGGAGGAGGATTAGATTGTTTTATAGCCGCTAACAAAGTTGGAAAAACAGGGAAAATCATTGGGGTAGATATGACACCAGCTATGATTGATAGAGCTCGAGAAAATGCAAGGAAAGCCAATTACGATAATGTTGAGTTTAGGCTAGGTGAAATTGAACACTTGCCTGTAGCGGATAATTCAGTTGATCTTATTATATCTAATTGTGTAATTAATCTTGCCCCAAATAAAGAGAATGTATTTCGCGAGGCATTTCGTGTGCTAAAACCAGGTGGGAGATTAATGGTTTCAGACATAGTGTTATTAAAAGAACTCCCGGATGTTGTTAGAAAAAATGTACAAGCTTACGTAAGCTGTATTGGTGGCGCTATAATGAAAGATAAATATGTTGAGGCTATTGAAAAGGCAGGATTTAAAGATGTAGAAATAGTCGACCAAAGTAATTTCTCTACAACAGAATTTCTATTAAATGACGAAAATCTTAAAGAAGCTTTAGGGGATCAAATTGAAACAGTTAAAAAATTAGATAAATTAGATATCGACAGTACTAGTATCAAAGTAAAAGCTGTAAAACCGTAATAAATTATTTTTCCTATATTTTTATTTTTTTTTAGCATAAGAATTAAATCTTTAATAGAATTTCTTTTTTTTAATTTAATCTAGTAATGATAATAAAATGGTTAATTTTACTTTTATTGTATGTGCAGAACCATATAAATATGAATCTTTAGATACAGTAATTAATTTGGGAGATGCTATAATTAGAAAAGGGCACACGATTGTAGGTATCTTTTTTTATGGAAGTGGTGTCTATAATATCAAAGAAAAAATCATAAAAGATACCTCTATACGTAATTTATCGAAACGGTTGAAAGATTTTTGTAGGAATAATAACGCTGAATTTGCAGCATGTAGTACTTGGACTAGTCTTACAGGAATTAAATCTGAAGAATTTATAGAAGGAGCACATCAAGAAGGATTGGGAGGGCTTTCTCTTATGATTTCAAAATCGGATAGAGTAATATTCTTCGGTCCTGGAGGGTGATAAAACATGGTAAATTCGATTGTAATTATTTGTGAAGATGGACCTTTAGGGAAAAATTCTGTCGTCGAGTCAATAAGAATGGCTGCAGGTATTCTTGCTGTAGGAGATGTAGAAATTTGTAAAGTTATTCTCCTGAGAGATGCAGTTTTTTTCTTGGATAAAAAATTAAATCCAAAAGCTCTAAACATGGATGAATTTACGAATGTCTTTAGATTAATTGAATTGTCTGAATTAGAAATTTATGTTCATGATAAAGCCCTTGAAATAGCAGGAATAGAACCTTCAGACTTAGTACTTGAAGATAATGTAAGTATTGTTGATACTTCTAAAATATCTGAACTCATAATTAAAGCAGATATGAGTTTTAAATATTAAGATCATTGTGAAATGTTATGAATGAAAATAATGAAATGGTTTATTTATACGGATTTAGTTTACGGCAACGTGATAAGTCAGAAAGTTTACTTAAGATTTTTAATGAGCATGTTAAACAAAAAACAAAAATTACCTTAATTTTACTCCATGATGGAGTTATAGGGATCACCCAGAAAAGTAAAATACCTCCTGTCCTAGAAGAACTATTACATACTCCAGTAACAATTTATGCTTTAATTTCAGATATTCTGGCTCGAGGGATGGATTTAAAGGATTTAAGAAATCAAATTAAAGCTATAGATTATGATGATCTAGTTGATAACTTAGTGGATTCAGAAAAAATAGTGTCATGGATTTAATTCTAATTTCTTAATTTCATGAATATAAGTTAATTCAAAAAGTATTTTTTATTTTTAAAACAAAAGGTATACTGATTCAAAATCGATAAAAATTCATTGATATAGATCATAATCATCAACATTTATTCCAAATTTAAGAAACTGCTCTCTAGAAACATTATTAGAGTTCTTATGGTAATTTATTAAAAATTCTTCGAATTCTTGTGGTTTTCCTTTTAATGCTAAAAGCGTTAGTGAGACTCTCGTATCAAATATATATAATTGATTCTTTTTAATTCCACTAATATATTTTTTTACTGCACGATCTGGATGCATGGCTTTACCGGACATTTCATTTAATATTGATTTATAAATCTCCTCTAATTTTTCTTTTCCAAAAGCATCTAGAAGCTTTTTTGGATACTTAAGGTTGAGGTTAGAAAAAATATCAGTCCGTACATAAGATGGTACAATTACAGAAACATTTATACCATAACTTCTAAGGCGACCAAATAAGGCTTCTGATATTCCTACCACGGCAAATTTAGAAGTGATATAAGGAAGTGGTTCTGTAGAACCAAAAATACCTGCTGCTGAAGCAACATTGACAATATGACCAGATTTCCTTTCAAGCATCCGGGGTAAAAATACTTTAATTGAATGAATAATACTCCATAAATTCACATCAAGTACTTTTTTCCAATCTTCAAGTTCAAGTTCTAAAAGCGTTCCACTAATCACAATTCCAGCATTATTTATTAATAGATCAAGACTACCTAATTTGGAATAGAACTCATTCGCTGAACATTCAAGATCCTCAAAACTAGAAACATCACACTTATTAGCATATACCCTTACTCCTAATGATTCTATTTCTGACTTGGTCTTCTTTAGGTTCTCCATATCGATATCAGTAATAAAGAGGTTCATACCTTCTTTTGCTAATGCTATGGCAAACGAGCGCCCAATTCCACTAGCAGCCCCTGTAATAAAACAATTTTTGTGTTTTAATTCTATCATAAAAATTGACTCTTTTAATGATATTATTATTAAAAATTAGTGTATTTTTTTATTATTTTATATTCTCATTTCTTTAATAAGTAAAAACTTTTATATAATTAGATTGAAGTTTCTATATCTGAGTTAGTTTATTGTAAGCTGAAACGATCATAAAATTGAAATATTAGAGATATTATTATGAAGGATTATTCAGATTGGGAAGCAATACCAGATTACGATAATGATTCACCTTACCTTGAAAGTAAGGATCGTCCATGGTTAAAAATTAGACCAAGTTATATTCCAAAGACAATAAAATTTGATCCTATTCCCGTACATGAACTTATTAAACTTTCAGCATCCAAATATCCTAATAACGTTTGTGTTTATTATAAACCAGCTGATAAAAAATATACTTATCGAGAATTGGTTTATAGTGCTGATAGAATAGCTAATGCATTATATGAAACAGGTGTAAAAAAAGGGGATGCTGTAGCAATAATGACTGATAACTGTCCAGAATTTTTATTTTGTTGTCTAGGAATTATGGAGACTGGTGCTGCTGTTGTTCCAATTAACCCACTTCTCAAAGAAAAAGATGTAATTCACATTATAAGAGATGCAGGAAATATTAATACTCTTTTTGTACATAAAAATAATTATAGGACAATAAAGAAAGTAAGAAATGAAATTGAATTAAGAAATGTGATTCTACTGCGAAGTGAAGTTGCAAAACCTGACACAACTACTTTAGAAGAATTTATTAAAGGTAAAGAACCTAAACAACCTGATATTGATTTTGATCCAATAAATGATATAGCAGCATTACTTTACACAGGGGGTACAACTGGTTTACCCAAAGGTGTAATGCTAACGCATAACAATTTAGTATCTGATACTCTTGGTGTTTTAAATAATTTACGAGAATCAGAAGAGGAAGATGAGAGTTTATATGGAACTCAAGTAAGTTTAACGGTATTGCCGATATGTCATTCTTTCGGTTTTCAAATCTTAATTATAACATCTGTAGTAGCCTATATGTTAATAATGTTTGAATCTTTTAATCCTTCTGAGGTATTAGAGGCAATTGAATATTATAAATGTAATACTTTTATTGGTGTACCTGTGATGTTTCAAATGTTAGTTAATTCACCTGACTTTACTTCACGAGACCTTTCCAGCCTTGAATCAGCAACATCGGGCTCAGCAACTTTAGCTACAGAAATAAATAAAAAATGGGAAGCGGTTGTTGGATTCAGAGTTGGTCAAGGGTTTGGGTTAACTGAGACATCACCAGTTTCACATCATCAACCTGGCTGGTTACCCGAGATTAAACCAGATAGTATTGGTGTTCCACTCATAGATACAGATTGTAAAATTATCGATCCAGATACACTAGAAGAAGTTGCTATTGGTAAGGTTGGTGAACTATTGATCAAAGGCCCCCAAGTTATGAAAGGATATTGGAAAAAACCAGAAGAAACAGCCGCCACTTTTGTTGGTGATTGGCTTAGAACAGGTGATTTAGCCCGTATGGATGAAAAAGGATATTTCTTCATCGAAGGGAGAACTAAAGACATAATAAAATATAAGGGATATAAGGTTATGCCAAAAGAAGTCGAAGAAAAATTATATGAACATCCTGCGGTTTTAGAAACAGGAGTAGTTTCAGCGCCTGATCCAAGTATTGGGGAAACAATTAAAGCTTATATTGCTCTCAAACCAGAGTATAAAGGAAAAGTTACAGAACAAGATATTATTGAATGGGCAAAAGAAAACATGGCTTCTTATAAATATCCCCGCCAGATAGAATTCGTGACAGTATTACCTAGAACTCCAATTGGTAAAATATTTAGACGTATATTGAGAGAGAGAGCAATGAATCATAAATAGTAAAAACATAATTTTAATATGATTATTTTTCTCGATTTTGACTCTTTTTTAAAGATATTCACTTTTTGATCGTGTGAAAATTGTCAAGATTAAAATTAAAACTCCTATAATAATAAAAACAGCAAAAACACTCCATTCTACAAGAAGTCCAACAAAAGGATAAATAATTGCTCTTATAAGGCTCCCAAACATATTAATTGTACTAAGTACGGTAGCTCTATTTTCAGATTCAATCTGTAAATTAACACCGTCAACAAATATAAAATATCTTGTGTAACCGAAAGCTACAATTGTTAGAATGATGGCAATGCCGAGAGGAAATATATTAGTCAATCCTAATGAGATATAAGCTACTCCGTTTATCAAATTGATTAATATTAGAAATAACTTCTTATTAGAAGATTTTTTTAATAAAAAGGGTATTATCATTGAAAAAAGGGCATTAACTATATTCATAACCAATAAAATAAATCCAAAAATGAAAATAGGAATATTAATAGCTGTCAAATAAACCTGATACGTCCAAAACAGAAAAAATATCAATGTATTTATTGGTATCCAATCAAGAGCTAAAATTCTTAGTACTTTATTCTTTTTCAATTCTTTAAATCCAGATATAATTATCTTCCAATAGCTTTCCTGTTTGTAATTATTATTTGCAAATTTTGGTTCTTTGAATGTTAATGCAACTACAAAGGCTCCAATATAAATAAAAGCCAAACTTGTCATTGTAAATGGTAATGAGATAAAATGTGCGATGATAGATCCAATTGGCGCAGAAATTGTTAAAGCAATTAGGTTCACAGTTCGAGACCTTCCCAATATCGTTGAAAGATTCTTTTCCTCACCAGAAGACTTTAGAGAAAAATAAACAAAAGCATCACTGGTTCCGGACATTAATGCTGCACCAAAAGCCCATAAAGTTTCTGCAAGCATAAACAAAAAAAAGTGGGGAATGATACTGTATGTAAGTGCAGCACAAGCAACTGAAAATGCAGATAAGGCTAATGCTGGTTTACGCCCCAAGAAATCTGCTATTGCCCCAGAAGGAATTTCAAGGATAACTATCATAGCTGTAAAGTAACTTTGTAAAATCATAATTTGGAAAAATGAAAGTCCACCCCAATCCATCATAAATGGAATATAGACAGCTCTAACTGTATGAATACCCAAAATGAACGAGAAAATATAGATTTTAATGATGTTCGATTTATAACTTCTTTCCATATTCTGTTAGACCTAATTTTGTAAAATAGAAAAAGTACCTAGTTTAATAAAGTTAATTTTTATCAAAGAAATCGTTCAGATTATCTAAAAATAAAAAAAAAATAAATTTCTAAATTATTTATTCCTAAATTTTAGGAAAAATAAAATCGAATTGAGTATCCCTGCTATAAGTACACCCCATCCTCCAGTCTCTATCCACCATTCATCTTCAATGTGTACTATTCCAAATGAAGCTATCCCGACAATAAAAAAAAGTACTGTAAGCCCAGCAAAAATCATCCCAAATAGGCTAAGATCCTTCTCAATAAACCTGTTAGGAAGAAGTTCATTTAAAGCGATAATTATTTGTAATATTAATAAAATGAGTATTATCACTTGTGCTGCTAAATCGACTATAGTATAATATTCACAACCTAAGCATGAATATCTATTTCCATAACCCGAGTAGTAAAAACCTGCAAAATCTAAAGCTACTAATAAAATTATCCCAATAACACTTAGAACTAAAATTATTACAGCAAAAGGATCAATATTTCTTTCAGATGACATAATAAATTCCTCTTTAAATTTTCATGAGAAAATTTTTTTCTTAATAATTTTGGTTTAGAGGATTATTTAAATGTTTATTTTATATTTTTTAAATATATGAATCTAGATATTACAAGCTTCTACCACGTCTTTAGGCATAATCTGTATTGTGGATTCGAGAATTTTATAGTTTTTTGACAAGAAATCGTTAATTTTTGATATAAGTTCTTCATTATGATCCTCTATCAGTTCATTATTAATTTTAACATGCGCGGAATATATAAGCATATCTGGAATGATAGTCCAGAGATGAGCATCATTTAGTTCTATAATTTCAGGAAAAGTATCTTTTAAATCCTCACTAATTCTATCTATATTCATTCCTTTTGGTGCCATCTCAAGTAAAATACGGGTTGATTCTCTTAATATTACATAAGCCCAGTAAATAATGACAATAGATATCCCTAAACTTACAATAGGATCAAGGATAACAAATCCAGTAGACATTATAATAAAAGCAGCAATTACAATTCCAATCGACGACGCAGCATCAGCTATCATATGATAAAAAACGCTTTTTACATTTAAACTAGTATTTTGGCTTCCTTGAAGTATAATAATACTTGTTAAATTCACACTTAAACCAATAAAAGCCACTATTAACATGTAAAATCCAATTACTTCTTGAGGATTTAAGAATCTAAGAATTGCCTCAAAAATTATTATACCAACGATAGGGAGGAGAAATAGACCGTTGATAAAGGCTGCTAAAACTTCTGCTCGATATAAGCCAAAAGTCTTATGATGACAGGGAGGTTTTCTTGCAATATAGTTTGCTAGCAAACTTATCCCTATAGCAAAAGCATGTGTAAACATATGACCCGCATCACTAAGTAAAGCGATGCTGTTAGTAATGAAGCCCCCTACGATTTCTACAACCATAGCTGTTAAAGTTATCGTAAGTGATAGTACAAGTCTTTTTCTCTCTACTGAGCGAAATTGAAAAAGATGATCTGAATAAGTACTTTTTTCCACTTGCTACCACACTCAATTTAAAATATTCTTTAATATAAGGTCCATAGTGTTTATATATTTCTTTTTTCTAAATTCCTTTTAGTGACGCAGTAAACTGGTCCCTCCTGCATTACTTCAAGGCAAGAATTACAACTTATACACTTTGCGGGGGACAAATCCCCATCTATCCATCGATTGGGAAGTTCAGGTTCATAAATCAAGGGTCTAGACAGTGATATGAAATCAGCATCTCCCTCTTGAAGAATTTTTTCTGCAGTTATCGGATTTCGAATTCCACCGACGAGTATTAATGCACAATCTCTCATGAAAGGTTTCATCTTTTTGGCAAACGGTAAAAAATAATTCTCTTCCTCGAGTTTTTTGATTATCTTACTAGGGAGGGTATTTTTCATAAATTCAATAGATTCCCTTCCACCACCACTAGGTTCGATTCCATCAAATCCAGCATTAGAAATAATTTTTGCTATCTCGATCCCCTCCTCTTCGGTTATTCCATTTGGGATAAAATCTTGAGATTGTAATTTTATTATTATAGGTAACTGATTTCCGAGCTCATCTCTAATTCCATCATAAATATCAGCTAAGATTTTTGTTCTCCCTTGATTGGAGCCCCCAAACTCATCTGATCGAAAGTTTGTATAAGGTGAAATAAAACTATTAAGGAAATACCCATGAGCGGCATGTAGTTGAACCATATCGTATCCACATTCATACGCTATTAACCCTGCGTCTATAAATTTCTTTATAAACTCTCTTACTTCTTCAGTTGTTAATTCTTTAGGTGTAATTCCCGTCCCTTTATAAGGAATAGGTGAAGGAGCATAATTAGGGTATTTTGGGTGATATCCTAAACGACCTAAATGATTAAATTGTATAGCAATTTTGGCATCGTCATATTCATGTATTAATTTAACTACTTTTTTGTGTCCTGCCATGTGGGAATCATCATATAAACACACTTGATAAGGTCCACCAGCAGCACTAGGATCCATTGCCGCAGCCCCCGTAATGATTAAGCCAGTACCTCCTCTTGCTAATTCTTCATACATTTTGAATAGTCGCTCTCCAACATACCCGTATTTTTCAGCCAAAAACATAAAGGTGGCAGAACGTACAATTCGATTTTTAATTTGTACATTTCCAATTTTTTTGGGACTAAATAAAGTTTTTAATTCCATTTTGTAATACCTCTATTTATTTGTTTTTAAAAGTTTTTTAAGAGAATTCATCTTACAATTTTTAATATTATTTTTTATTGATTACTTTCCTTTTTTCCCTCGTATCTTCTAATCTTTTTTTAGTGACACAATATACAGGACCAATTCGCATAGACATGAAGCAACCATTACAACTAATACATTTTGCTGGTGAAAGATCTCCACTTTTCCATCGATTAGGAAGATTAGGTTCATAAATTAATGGTCTACACATTGAAATAAAATCAACAATTTTATCTTGGAGTACTTTTTCAGCAAAAATTGGATTTTTTATTCCCCCCATTAAAATTAATTTGCAATTTTTCAGATACGGTCTAATCTTTTTAACATGTGGTAAGAAGTAATTTTCTTCTTTAGATGATTTGATATTTAGGCTTGGATAAGGTTTTTTAGTAAACGTTTGTGCGTCTCCTCCTCCCCCACTTGGTTCAATAGCATCATAACCAACTTCAGAAAGAATTTTAGCATGTTCTGCTCCATCTTCTAACCTTAATCCATTTGGTATGAAATCTTCTGTTTGCAATTTAATTGTAATTGGAAAATTTTTTCCTAATTCATCTCTTAAACCATTATAGATATCAATCAATACCCTTACTCGTTTCTGAGCATTTCCGCCATATTCGTCTGTTCTTTTATTAGTATATGGAGAGATGAAATTGCTCAAAAGATAACCATGAGCAGCATGCAATTGCACCAAATCATAACCACATTCATAAGCTCTACGCCCAGTATCTATAAATTTCTGTATTAATTTTCTTATTTCCTCAGTTGATAATTCTCGTGGAGTTAATCCTGTCATTTTAAATGGAATTGCGGATGGTGCTATTGGGGGGTATTTTGGATGCTCACCTTGACGTCCTGCATGTACTATTTGAGCAGCAATTTTTACATCAGTATATTCATGAACCGCTTTTACTAATTTTTTTTGACCGGGGATAAATGAATCATCATACAGACAAGCTTGGTATGCACTAGACGTACCACTTGGATCTACCGCAGTATAACCTGATATTATTAATCCTGTACCTCCACGTGCTAATTCGCTGTAAATATTAATAAGATTCTGGCCAACAAACCCATATTTTTCTGTACTTCTCATGAAGGTTGCTGAACGCACAATTCTATTCTTTATTTGAACGTTTCCTATTTTTTCTGGACTATAAAGAGTTTTTAATTCCAATTAAATCACATATTGGAAAAATGTAATGAAATAATTTAGTTTTATTATTTTAAATTATACAGATATTTCTTACAAAATAAGAAAACAGGAAGGGTAATTTATTTATGTCAAACATAAAGAAGTAGAAAGAAGATAATCACTGGGTAGAAATTGACATAGATCTTCGTATGGGATCAGGGGGTGTGTTAGTGTGTGTCCAGCTGAAGTCTATGATGTTATTAATGGATAAGCTAAACCGAAAATATTGGTGGGTGTATTGAATGCGGAGAATGTCAAGACACTTGCCTACTTAATGCAATATTGAAACATGCTGCCTGGAGATAAAAGAAGAAATTAAGATTTTTCTAATTCTTTTATACGTTCAGAGAAAATCTTTTCTGTAGCATTCATTTCTGTTATCACGTTTTTAAGGACAGGTATCCAAAAGAACGGAATTAGAATCCACGCAACTATCGACATCATCATTCCATACACAGAACCAAAAGCATCTCTGACAAAAGATCCGATAAGAGGGCCTAAAGACCTTCCAATAACATCAAAGAAATTA
>JABXKB010000392.1 GCA_013375485.1 Promethearchaeota archaeon
TGGGCCTTGCGAAGCTGAAATTAACCTAATCGAAATTCGAGATGTTAGGGAAACTAAACGTCAAAAAATTATTGAGAGAGCAGCTGAGCTTTTAAAAGAATGGGATCAAAAATCTTTAGATCAAAGTGAAATAGAAGAAAAAATGGATACAGATATCAAGCTGGGAGAGATAATTTCATGGGGTCCAGAAAATCTTCCGGCGGGTCCAGAAGTGGACAATAATCCAGAATTGATTATTGTGGAAGGTCGAGCGGATGTTCTTAATTTATTAAGAATTGGGGTTAAAAATACCATTGCTGTTCAAGGAACTCATGTACCTAAATCCGTAATCAAATTAGCTAAACAAAAGAAATCAGTAACTGCATTTGTTGATGGAGATCGTGGTGGAACAATTATCCTTAATGAACTTTTACAAGTTACTAAAGTTAACAATATTGCTAGAGCTCCTGATGGATTTGAAGTTGAAGAATTAACACGTAAACAGATGATAAAAGCTTTACAAAATAAAAAACCTGCAAAATCATTCAAAAATATTAAAGAAAGTGATGTGATAGAAAAACAATACGGTGACAATACTGATGATTTTCAAAAGATCTTAAAGAAACTTAAAGTTAAAGATGAAAACATAATTATTGAAGCAACTAAGAATGTTAAAGCAGGGTTCGCTATTGGATTTAATAAGAGTCTTGAAGAGTTGTTTGATATGCCCGTAGGTGATATTTTTGAAAAAATTAGAGCCTTTAAAAATACTCAATATTTAATTATCGATGGCATTTTAACAAAAAGACTTCTTTCTCTTTCACTAAATATGAAAATTAAATTCATTGCATGTAAAAATAGAGAAGAGGAATTAACTATTCCTGAGCAATTATTAATACATTTTTTCTAAATGAATAACTCTTGAAGCATTGAAAAGAGTAGTTGTATTACATATGAAACAGCACCCAAAATTACGATTCCTATGGCACAAATTTTAAAAACTAAGAAATAATCCTTTCGCTTAGGCTTACTTGCTATTTTAATTATTCTTTTTGAATTTTGGAAGAACCTAACTAGTCTTTCATAATAACCTGGTTTCTTTTTCTTCTTAGCTTTATTATATTTTTCATATTTCGGGTAATTAGACACATTAAAAAAAAAGATTTGTTAGATAAAAAGTTATCTGTTAAGATTATCTTATGACACTAGATTAAATTATCTCAAGTATATTTGATATAAACAAATCTCGATCAAAAGGTTTAAGATCTTGATATTTCTGACCAGTTCCAATATAAATAATTGGTCTTTTTGTTTCAAAAGAAATCGATAAAGCAGCACCACCCTTTGCATCAGCATCAAGTTTAGTTAAGATATTGGCATCAATCCCAACATTCTTATTAAACTCTTTTGCTTGAAAAAGAGCGTCGTTGCCCGCAAGGGAATCTCCCACAAACACCCTACAATCAGGTTGAGCAACCCTGCAGATTTTTTGTATTTCTATCATTAAATTTTTATCAGTAACCTGTCTTCCAGCTGTATCAACTAAAACAACATCAATTTTTTTTGCTTTAGCGTGTTCAATGGCATCATAAGCAACTGAGGCAGGATCAGATTTATATTCATGTTTTATAACTCGTATTCCTACATTGTCCATATGATAAGATAATTGCTCAATTGCAGCTGCTCGAAAGGTATCTGCGGCGGCGGCTACAATAGAGAATCCGTTTTTCTTTAAAAGATGAGCAAATTTTGCCATAGTGGTAGTTTTTCCTGTCCCATTAACTCCAAGAAAAACAATAACATAAGGTTCACTTTTTTTTTTTTTTATTTCAGCAAGTAAATCAATTTCTTCTTCAGGTGTTAAAATCTCCGTTATAGTATCTTTTAAAATGTCAGATAACATTTTTTGGGTTGATGTTAAGCGTCCTATTTGTTCTCCTTTAAAAGATTCAATAATCTTATTACAAATCTCTTCAGCAGTGTCAATAGCTACATCGTTACTTAAAAGAAGTAATTTTAAATCATTGATAGCGTTATCTAACTTCTTTTCTGTTAATGTTTTTTTAACAAATGATGAAAATGTGTTTTTCAATTTTTCAAGCATTTATTTCTCCTTAAGCATTTAAAATATAGTTAAAATTAAGACGAGGTTAATTAAAAAACTCTATTGTTATTTATAACCTCTTTGAACATTTTGAGAAATTTCTTGTAGAGTTATTTCTACATTCTGTAATTGAGTTCTTAAAAATTGAATTTGTTTATTATGTTGTTCGCTCAATTTATCAAGAAATTCAAGAGCTCCATCTAAATCCTTCTCAATTATAACATCTTGAGTAACAGCTAGCAAAACTTTCTCTGGTTCTTTAATTGATGCTTTTATATTAACTAGACCTCCAATTGGAACAAGAATCTCATCATCTTGCTTTACCCCCTCTTTTAAATTTTCAATAGTTATTTTAGTATTCAAAATATTTCCAAGAGAAGCATTAATGATTTCTAACTGTCCTTGAAGCATATTATACTGCTCCCTTAAGTATCGAATTTTTATTAGTTGTTCTTGGTATTCTTGAGAAGGTTCCATCTTTATCAAATCTATTATAAATTATTTTTTATTTATTCAGATAATTCTCGAATAAGATGATCTTGAGATTCTTCCAGAGATATTTCTTTTATTTCTTGAATGTTGATCTGACGTCTATATATACCAATTGATGTAATTTGGCTTAACACCTTTTCAAGAGCATCTTCTTCCTTCAAGGAGCGAACTTCTTTTCTAAACAAATATTTTTTATGATTTCTTTTATAGTTGCCAATAATTCTGAAAATTTTTATCTCTGACATAACTAAATTAAATCACTATCTCAAAGCTTTTAAAATAGGATAATAATTCTAAAAATATTAAATTTTGTATTTTACTTCTTGTTAAATTTAGAAACAATTTAAAAAATCAAAAAGAAATAATATATTTTTAAAATCTCTTTATAAATGTAATACTCTTGTAATTCGCATCATTTCAGGACCTGTACAGTCAGTTCCGAAAACTCCGCTCTTATCATTTACAATTGCACCTGAACTTAAATACGGTACACCACGATTCACCGTTGAAACATCAACCTCTTCAACCTTTAAAATTGAAGATATAAATTCAATTTGTTCATCAGTAGATAGTGGATGGACTAAACAACCATAATTATTAACTAATGATATTGATCCAGGAAGGTAATAATCCGCAAATTCGTAAATAACAGTCTCAACATTTAAAATATCTTCAATCTCAGACTTGTAACTTTCTAAAAATGAGCTAATTATTGCCCCCTTATCATTACATAAGATTAAATTTCCAAAAGCATTATCTACTGATTTTAAAACTCCTATATTACTCGAATCATTCATATATGATTTTAAGTTATTCAGTTCGTCTTCTCTTATAATAT
>JABXKB010000103.1 GCA_013375485.1 Promethearchaeota archaeon
ATTTTTAAAAGCTTTTGCAGATTTACTTTCAGGATACTTTATTATGAATGGTAATCCTTGATCTCCCTGCTGGCTAACTTCAATTTCAAATGGTATTTTCCCTAACAAGGGAATGCTAAAATCCATCGAAGCTTTTTCTGCTCCACCAGGAGGATATAAATCAAGATATTCTCCACAGTGTGGACAATCAAAGCCAGACATATTCTCAATAATCCCAAGTATTTTTCTTTGCATTACAATAGACATTTTTATTGTTTTCCTTGCATCCATTAATGCAACCTCTTGAGGAGTTGTAACTACTATAACATTTTCATCAGGAATAAGCTGTAATATATCCAAAGTTTCATCAGAAGTACCAGGCGGTAAATCACAGATTAAATAATCAAGTTCTCCCCACTCTGCGTCTCCTAAAAATTGTCTCACAGCACTCATTTTCATTGGTCCTCGCCAAATTACTGGATCATCTGGTGTAAGGGTTAAAAATGCCATACTCATCACCTTTAATTTT
Organism: Promethearchaeota archaeon; assembly: GCA_013375485.1. Lineage (GTDB taxonomy): Archaea > Asgardarchaeota > Lokiarchaeia > Sigyniarchaeales > SOKP01 > Loki-b32. The sequence goes on from JABXKB010000103.1 coordinate 509, forward strand.
AATGGTCCATCAATAGGATAAAATCTTTTAGCTTCAGAATCAACTCTAGGTTTCAATTCTGGGCTAATCCCGAGCATTTTTATAACATTCGGTCCTGTTATATCTACATCAAGAATTCCGACTCTTAATCCTACACTAACTAAACTCATGGCAAGGTTTATTGCAACAGTTGTTTTTCCTACTCCACCCTTCCCCGAAATTACTACAATTTTGTGCTTAATCTTTTCCATATTTTTCTTAATGTTTTTTTCCCTCTCGTCTATCATCATATCTTTCAAATTTATATCTGGAATCTCTTTTTCTGACATGTTTTTTAATCGCTTCAATTTTAATGATTATATCTTTATTTTTAAATTAGAAAAAAAAGAAGTTGCTTTAACATTTTCCTTAATAATTTATGAAATTTTCTGAATTTTCAGTTATAATTTTAATTCCTACTATAAGTATTTTATAATAAATAAACTAAAGAAATTAATAAATCTCAAAATATTATTCATATCTGGAAAGCGTAGAAAAATTAGATCATCAAGGTGTTATTAAATTCCAGTAAGTAACTTTATGGAACTATACAAATTTTTACCCAAAACTAATTGTAAAAAGTGTGGAAAACCTACTTGTATGGCTTTTGCATTAGATTTGTTACAGGGAAAGGTCAAAGTAGATGATTGTACCCCACTTTTAGAATCCAAATATAAAAAGGATTACGACTCATTAAAAGATTTATTAGGAGCTGAAGAGGGAAAAGAAAAAGAGCTTCGAATCGATGTTGATGATGATTTATGTGATGGATGTGGAATTTGTGTAACAATTTGCCCTGTAAATGCTAGGTACTGTCCCCCAACTTTGAGTGGTAAAGCTCCAGATTATCCACCTGAAAAACATCAATTATTTCAAGTTAAAGGTGGAAAATGTGAATTATTAGCTATAAAATATTGTCGAAGGATTGAAGCGGAAGGAAGAGAAAGAGAGTGCCGGGTTTGTGAGACATATTGTCCACGAGAAGCTATAAAAATAGATTATGTTTAATTTTATTCTAAGAATTTTGATACAAGTGTAATAAATAATGGTTAGTGAGCGTATTACATGTTCTGGATGTTCGCTTTTATGTGATGATATTATTATTAGAAGTGATGGTTTATTTATTGATGAAGTAATTGGGGCTTGTTTGAAAGGTAAAGAGAGATTTGACCAAATTACATCAAAAAACAGAATATTAACTCCTCTAATAAAAAAAGATGGAGAATTACAGAAAGCAACATTAGATGAAGCTTTAGAAAAAGTTATTAAAATTATAAAGAACTCCTCTAAACCTCTTTTATATGGATTTTCAACAGTAAGTTGTGAAGCTCAATTAAAAGGAATACATCTTGCAAGTGTGATTAATGGTTTTATAGATTCTAATTCAACAATTTGTCAGGGAAAAGTTCTAAATACTTCAAAAGAAACCGGAATTTCATTAACTACTATCACAGAAGCGATAAATAAAGCGGATCTGCTAATTTTATGGGGTGCAAATGCCGCGGAGTCAATTCCACGTCTATTAAATAAGGTTCTTTTTTCACGTGGAAAGTTTAGAATGACTGGACGAGAAATAAAAACCTTAATTGCAATAGACCCGGTTAAAACCGCTTCATTTGGAGTGATGGGAGTACGAGACGTAGCACTTCAGATTAAGGCGGGGAAGGATATAGACTTAATCCGTGTTTTAAAAGAAGAATGTTGTGTGGCAGATAGTATACCAGATAAAGGTGTTGCCGGTATAGATAGTAATGACCTTAAAAGGTTACTACTTCATTTAACTGGTGCAGAGAATGGAATTATCTTTATAGGTCAGGGACTTTTAAATTCGCAGATTGGCAGTAATGTTATTAAAGAACTACTTGAATTAGTACAATTAATAAATGTAAAACAACAAAAAGGTCGAATGTCTGTGATGATGTTAGGAGGTCATTATAATATGGTAGGTTTTGAACATGTCGCCTTGTCAAATTATGGAAAAAATCAAAGTTTACAATTTTCAAATAATTTGTTAGTTGAAACATCTGATACAATAGTTTCAAAAATAGAAAAAGAGGAATTTGATTGCTTAATAATTGTCGGCACTGATTGTATATCCCATTTCCCTAAGCACCTAAGTAAAAAATTAATGTCAAAACCTATAATTCTAATTGACAATAAACAATCTGCAACATCTTATGTAGCAGATGTTATAATACCTTCATCCATCACGGGAATTGAAAGCGGAGGACTTGTTTATCGTTTAGATCATGTCCCTCTAAATCTTAAAAAAATAATTAATCCTCCAAATAATGTATTTTCAGATGAGGAAATTATTGGAAAAATTATCCAAAAACTAGAATTGGTTTGAAATTATGGAAATGTTAGTAAATACAGTAAGAATGGTAGATCATGATCAAGCAAAGGAGTATTCTGAAGGAGATAATAATAGACTTGCTGAAAAATTAGCAATTGGATTAGTTAACCCAGAAGATTTTAAAAATCTTAATCTTACACCAAGTTTAAATTTAAAATTGATTAGCAATTTTGGTAGTGTTATTATAAAAGCCCTTCAAGATAAAAATGTTCCTTTTGGGACTATTAGCATGCCAGTTTCTATTTGGGCTAATCAAATTACGGGAATTGATAATAATGAACTTCGATATAAAAACATAAAGGTAAATGTTGAGGTTACGAGAGATTTAGTTCTAGGTCTGAAAGAATTAATCAATTCAATAAAGGAAAAATAAATATTGAGATCATTAGAAATGGATAGAATTATTATTAAAAATGGTATTGTGTTCGATCCAATCAACAATATTAATGGAGAAGTTAAAGATATATTAATTGAGTCAGGTAAAATCGCAGAAAAATTCACTAATGAAAAAGATGTTAAAGAAATCAATGCAAAAGGAAAAACTGTTATACCTTCAGCTGTTGATATCCATACACATGTAGCTTCTCAACAAGTTAATTGGGCAAGATTATTAGGTATAAATAATAATAAATTTAAAGAGGTTTGGCAAGGATTAACATTAAAAAACATTGCTAGAAATTATATTTCCAATGGTTATACTTTTATTCTTGAAGCTAATGTCTTTCCATCTTTAGCAAAACAAACGATCTTTAACCTTAAACAGATACCTGTCCTTGACAAAGCTATGCTTTTAAATATTAGTAATTTTTGGCCTTTAGAAATTGAATTTCAAAGAGGTAAAATTGAAGATATGGCCGTTTTTCTTTCAGATCTATTATCAAAGACTTATGGTTTTGGAATTAAAATTTATAATCCATTCGAAAATGAGAATTGGAATTTTAAAGAATTAAGAGAGGATATTTCACAACCCGGCAGATTATATAATTTTTCTGCCTTGGATGTATATGAAAATGCTGTAAAGTGTGTGGAAACACTCGGATTACCACATTCAGCTCATGTTCATATTGAAGGATATGAAAGTAAGATTGGGAAAAGAAATCTTATGATTGTTTTAGAAAAGATAAAATCATTAAATGTTGAAACTAACCAAAAGATGGATTCAAATCTGAAGAAAAATCAAATTCTTCATATTGCTCATGCTAATTCGTATAATTATGATGGAAACAATCAAGATTTAATCAATTTTTTAAATCAAAATCAAAATTTTGATATTGATGTTTCCTTTATAGGATTCAACCAAATAAATCCTGTAATTACATCAGATAGAAGATTAATCCAATCTATTATAACAGAAGATATTAATAATAATCCTTATAAATTAATAAGCTCAGCAGTAGAATTTGAGGGTGATTCTTTTGTTTTCTTTAGAAATTTAGAAAAAAACAATTACAATATATGTAATTTATGGGCTAATGCTCTTGATTTAGCATTAAATATAAACAATAAATTTCAAGTTAGTTTTTCATTGAATTTCCCTAATTATGCAAATATTTCAGACATTCCTAAAATTGCAACTTGGTTGATAAGTAAAGATGCTCGTGAAAACTTTATGAAAGATATGAATAAAGATTTCTTAAAAAATAACCCTTTATCCAATAATGATAAAGAATTAACTTTTTCAGAATTTGTTTGTTTAACAAGAGTAAGTCCCGCAAAATCCTTAGGCATTGTGAATATAAAAGGTAATTTAGGTTTGGGTGCAGATGGTGATCTTAATATCTTAAACATCGATATTAAAGAAATAAATATCTCTAAAAAACATGAAGAATTAAGAAGTGCTTTATCAAATATTGATTATGTTATAAAAGCAGGTACAATTGTTAAAAAGCAAAATGAATTGAATCTTGATCTTAATGGTTCAATTTTTTGGTCAAGTGGAAAGGTAGAAGTAAAAGAAAAAGATTTTACTATTACCAAAAAGAAGGATTTTTACCAGAAGTACTCCTCTGTTTTTTATGATTCTTTCAAAGATTCAATTAATAAGAATCTTATAAGGAGAGTTGACTCTAATTATACTAATCCTTAAGATAATACAATTTATTTTTAACAAATCCGTTCTGATAATTTTTCTTTCTTTTAAAAAGATATATTTTAGCTAACTCGATTATCTTTTTATACTATAGAAAATAAAAATGTTAAGAAAAAATTAATTCTTTCTTAATCCTAACCTATAGCGTGATAATGAAGCATAGAATGATGATAATATCTTGGTGCTATAATATACGCTAAAGGTCTTCTCCTTATGTAAGATTCTAAATCCTTTTCGAAGAAGGAGTATATACTAAGATGTATGGTAGGAATTATTAAATATTTCCATTTATCCAGCTGCTCCTTAGAGATATTATTTTCTATCATTAATATATTTGGGTTTAAACACATTAAAATAGCATATTCCATTAATTCAGGAATAAATTTTGCACTTTGGGCTTTTAATATGTTTGATTGTGCCCTTAATAACACTCTCCATGTCTCTTCAGTGTCCCAAGGGAATAATGAAGAGATTGCTGAAAAGAACTTAGCACCTTCGGGAATATCTTCAGTAAGGTCATGAAAATAATTATAAGAATCTAAATTGGTAGAAAAAGATAAAATGAACAGCACAAACATCATTTCTACATCTATATCTTGCTTTAAATGCGAATAAAGAATTGTTTTCTTTCCGATCATTGGTAAATCTCTTTGAAAGTCTATAAAAATTCTGAGATTATCATAATATTGTCTAATTTCATTTCTATTTACTTCATTTTTTGAACCCCATACTGTAAATAATTTACCTAATAATGAGATAGCTGTTCTGATCTTATGAGTTGATATATTAGCATTATTAAGGATTTCATGAAATATACTTTTATGTTCATTTTCAGGATACTTATATCCCAATTCATTCTCTAGAATCTTTGCGTCTCGATTTTTCCTTGCAATAATAATTTCTGGATGATTCATGAGATAAAATGATAATTTCATCATTCTTTTTTGTGCGGTATCGTAATTACGTTCACTTAGTGTTATAATATTCATAATTGTAATCAGATTTAGCAGATCTGTGTTAAGAAGGTATAAAGCCCATACAGCAGAAAAATTATTTTTGCTCATTATATTTCCAATATTATTGATAAGCATGTTGAAGGTGTCATCTAAACTCTTTAACACAATAATTAACTCTTTTAATTCTCGAAAATATAATCTCCTGCGAGATTTTATTTCATCAATCATCGTTTCACCTATTGGGGTAAGAAAAACTCTAATACCATTAACCTTTACGGCTCTATCATAAGATTCAATTTCAGTATTGAGTTTTAACAATTCCTCCTTCAATTTTTTTAGATCAATTTCTTTATTTTTAATGAATTGATGCAAATCGGAGATGTCCTTTTTTAATCTTGCACCTCTTCCAATTTTCAAATGGGTAAAAAAACGACTTATCGTTGAAACATGATTATAATCTCCCTCTAATGATACTAAATTTTGATATGCTTGTCTTATATCATTAGACATCTTCAGATACTTTCTTTTTAGGCTTGTTAAGTCATTTTTTCTTGAAGGATCAGGGATATTAGATTTGAATTCTGAAATCAAATGATTTTCATTTAATTCAGAGATCTCTTCATAGGAGGCTAATATATCCTTTTTATCTTTTATAGAATTTAATATCTCTAAAGCTCTTTCACATATCAAACTTGATCCACCTTTTCTAATATTGGTATTTCAACCGAGGGTAAATCTTTACCCTCTACTATAATTGTTAAATTTTCATTTTTAATTTCTACATAAGTAAAAAAATCTTTATTTAAAGCTTCATAAATAATTAATGCTAGCTCTTCTCTTTGTTTTGGCCAAAAAATTTGACGTTCTTCTAACAAATGTCGATAAGAGTCGATTTGAACTAATGCATAGAGAAATTCATATGCTAATTTCTGCCATTCATTTTTTTGAGTCTCTTTATATTCATCCATAGGCACTTTTTTCCAAATAAATCCTTCAATATCTGTAAAATGAATTGTTCCATCTGGTGCTACTACACAATCTTTATCTAACCATACATCTTGGTAATATATACCTTTAATTTCGTTTCCTTCAATTATTGCAGATCGTGTATAAAGTGTTAAAAGCGCAATTCCACTTTTTATAAAATTTAATTCAAAATTTTCTGCCCTTTCTATAGTATCAATTTCAAATAACTGAAAAATTGAACTTGGATTAGCAATGATATTAGATGATTCGAAATACAAACGTACATTTGAGGGAAGTAGACGGAGAACTTGATAGAAATGATCTTTATATGTTCTAAACCAAAAAAAATTCCTAGCCACGTCTTCGACATCTTTTGGTAACTTAATAACTGCTACTGAGGGACAGATGTAAGCTCCATTAATAGAATCTAATTTAGCGATTCTAGAAAATTTCAGTTCATCATATCCGTTTATAAACCCTTGAGCACCGTATGGACTTTCACCCATCCAAGATTCCCCCATTATGAATCCTAAGCCAGTGGATAATTTTTCAATTTTATTTATATATTTTGAGTCTCGACATGCGTTTTTTATTTTATTAAGGTTCAGTTTTCCTCCAAAAAACATATCCTCATAAGCTCCACAACCTTTTACTGATAAATAAAAAACTTTTGATCCAATTTCAATAAATTTTTCTGGAATTATTGCATTTCTATTTTCATCTCTAAGGGCTGGCTGTGATTTATGATTTAATCCATGAAACTCAGCAGTAGCAGGTCCTACATAGGCAGAATACCATTCTTCCGGTAATTTAAATTGCTCATTAATTTCAATAGCCTCAGGTTCAAGCTTAAATAAATTAAAATTAACAGAATTTATTAAATTTTGATGATAAAGAGTATTGTGAGTTATGTTTTCAATCAGTAGCGTCTCACCTTAACCTTAGGCATTTTTTTACCCAAAAGGTTTATTTGACCTATTATTTGAGCATTATAATCATCATATATATTTTTAGCAGGACTATTCCATTCCGCAATTTCCGTAATCGCTCGTTTACATCCTATTTCCTTGAGCGCTGATAACCGAGCTAACACAAGCATTCTCCCAATTCCATGATTTCTAAAAGCAGGATGGACATAAAGACCATATAACCATCCAGATTCTTCTCCTGGAGTAGCAAATCCTACACCTAATATAATTTCATTAACTATAGATTCTGGTTTAGGATAATTACTTTGAAATAAATCCGACATTATTGATTGAATCCAAGTTTCTGTTCTTAATGCAGTAGCCCCAAACGCGATATCATCTTCATAAGATTTAATAACCCATTTAGCATATTTCTTGCTTTTTTTTCCCCTATCTTCATTTGCGATCATTTTCATAATAGCATCTAAATGTTTCTCCTCAATGGGTTTAATATGAGCAGTATCAAAACTTAAATCTCTTTGCTGGAGATTATTAATTTCAAAGATATTATATTTCTCGATTGTGCGAAAACCCTTTAATCCTCTTCCAATTTCAGAGAATACATATTTAACTTTTGTATAATTTACCATATCTCCTACATGGTTCCCATAAAAGGTACCAGCTTTTCCATTAGATTCAATAAACCCTATTCCTTCTATTACACCATTTTTATGAGCACTTACAATTCTCTTTTCATGAGACCTCGCTCTAACTAAATAAGAAGGTATCATTTCTGAATATGCAGATCGTATATCAAATCTAACAAATTGAGGTAGATTTCTTTCAACGATTATTTCTCCATATCCTTTCGGAATTATTCTTGGTTTCCAACGGAGGTTTTCATATAGAACGTAAAATAGAATCATAAAAAATAATATAGGAGACCAGTAAGCTAACAAGTAAATTCCAAAATTAAAAGGTCTTAGATAACTAGAAGAAGTAATTAAAACATAGGAATTTATTCTAAATTTTGACCAAAGCCCTGTATCCCTATCATGACCATCATCTACTTCTGTATAAATCTCTCCAATCAAATAACCATCCTTCGAAAAGAAATTATCCACCTCATATTCAACATCAAACTCACCGTACACGTCATCTCGAAAATAGTCATCTTTGCTATGAAGTTTCTTTCCACTAAAAGGCATTAGATTTCCAACCCAAATAAGGTGCTCTCCACTTTTTACATCATATGAAGTATCGAGAATATCATATTGAGACTCGTGAATCCCTCCAGGAATATGAAACCAAACATTCATACCAGTAGTATTAAGGATATCTTGGTCAGTTCCCCACATGTAAGCTCCATCAACTAACGAATATGAAAATACATAATTATCTATGTCACTTTGGGAAGATCCATAGTAGTTTTCAGAAAATTTCCATGAAACCTGAGAAGTCACATTTGCGTAATTTCCGTTGAAATCAACAGTATAATGACCTTTTGCTCTTAAAGTTTCTTTATATCCATTATACCATCCATCTGTTCCTATTAAGTCCCAATTATAGATATATTCAAATTCAAGGTCATGAGATGTAAATTTAATACCTAAATATGGCAGTCCAAATAATTGAACAATAACAGACGTTATCGCAAATATTATAATTAAAATTGTTCTCTTTCTTATAATTTTAATACAGCTCCTAATGATAATAGATTACATTTTTTAATATATTTAATGCATATCTTAATTTAAAGTGTATTAATATTGTATTTCTTGTAATGCTTATTACAAATCTAACCTTTTAAATGATCATATTGGATTGGGGGATTTTTATACATTCATTATACTTATTTGTAATACTTTTAAGCTGATAATCCTCAAATTTGATGAATTCTTTGTACAAAGTAAAAGAAAACTGGCTAAAAACTTATTTTAAAAGAAAATAATCTAAGTTTTTAGTATATGAAATTATTGCAAACCTTTTTCTTAAAATACTGTTTTCTTCAGAAAAAAAAGAAGTTTTTGGAAGTTTAGAATTTAAATCTTATTATTTTTTAGTTTGCTTTTCATAGTTTTCAATATTAAGAAATAAATAATCCTTATTTTCATTTTTCTTTCTAATCAGCAGATTAAATTTATCAAGTTTAATTAGATATTTAGTTAGCGTGTTATGATGCATATGAAGATCCTTACAGATTTGATACTTTGTGCTAACCTTTTTATTTTTTTTTAAATAGTTAATGATCATTTTACATTTTTCCCTTGAAATGGTATGAAATAAGTCATCAGTTTCTGGACTCGATGAAAACTCGAAATAACCAATTTGATTATTTAATTTTTGTTCTCGGATTAATTGAAACTTTATCAACATTGATAAATGCCATTTTATTACAAATGGGCATACATTTAATTTATTCGCTAGTTTATACTTATAAATTCCAGGATTCTGTTTTATGAGGTCAAATAATTTTTTTCTATTTGAATTAAGTAGAACTGTCCTTCTCGTCAGTTTTGAACTTTCTAGAAGTATATTCTTTTTTATAAGAGAATCAATGACAAATTTTATTCCATTATAGTTCAAAGTTCCATTTACCCTATTTCTTGATTTAATGTACATTGCGGCTTTTTCTTTATTAAATACTCTGTTATCATTTAAGTATTCTTGAATTAATTCAAATATCCTTGCTTCTTCTTCAGTCAATTTGACACCTTCAAATTCTAAAGGAAGGTACGGTTTTGATGTTTCCTTTATAGACTTATTTTTAAAGAAGATAAGTAAATCTAGTAAAAAGGAAAATCCAGTTGAATAGATAAAGTAAAAGATTTCTTCATATTCCTCTATATAAAATTCAATAAAATTGGAGATTTCAATTTTTTGATTGTTTTCTAATGAATTGATATAGTAATCATCATAAGATGTCCCTAATTGATATAGATTATTAAAAAAATGATCGTTAGCATTAAAATCCTTATCGATATTTTCTGGATTTTCTATTCTAATAGAATTAATATAGAATAGAACTGAAAAAAGGCATATAGTTGTTAATAAAGTAAATTTAAGTTTAATTTTATGTATTTTTTTCATACTAGTATATTTAGTTTCTACTCTTAATCAAATTGGATTCTTTAAAGTATTTATTCTGCTTCATTTATAAATCTATATATGATTATATTTTTTTGTCAAGAAAACTCATAGCAATTTAAAAATTTATACTCTTTTTTAAAATTCTAAGCTTCTTGAGTATTTAAAATCATCAATCTAAAAAGTGAATACTCTTTTAATCTCCCCTAATCTTTCACATTTCGTATTGATTGATTTAAATTAAGCAGGAGCTAAGAAATAATTGTATATAATAATGTTTTGAATTAATAAGTGAGTTCTTAGGGTAAAAATTACTTTGCGAAAACATGAAAAACCTAAAAAGCAAATTAAAAAAGAAGAAATACTTGGCTCTGAAACAATTTTAGAGAAAATTAAAAAAAAAACTCCATGGATTTTTGGGAATTGGTTAAGGAAACCTAAGATTGCTTTTCCGAAAATTAAACGCAAAAGATTATCCTTGCCAATACCTCCAAAATCATTAATTATCATTGGAATATATGTAATTTTATTTATACTTCAGACGGGAGTAATATATTTAATTGTAAGAAGGCCTCCTGAGTTAGGAGCAGATGAGGATAATAATCCGGTGTTTATATATAAAGATGATATTCATAATGCCTATATTATTGAAAGCATCATAGCCTCAATTCTAATGATCTTATTCTCAACAGGATTTATCATCCTATATCACTCATCAAAGTATGTTTATGATAAAAAATTTGCAGATTGGATATTAGTAATTGGAATTTTATTGATATTAATAGCTTTTGGTTTACTTCAACAGATGCTTAGGGCAAAAATTCCGAAACGTATTGGCTTGACTTGAGTCATGTATATTTAATCCAAGTCTTTTAGTTTTAATAATTTAATCCTTTTAACATTTGGACCGTGGTATACATATTTTTACCACCTTTTCTGAGATAATCCATCGCTTCCTCGATTCCTTCAACAGTTAGATCAAACATAGGAATAATGCTAGAAATAATCTTTCGTGTCCAGGGAGCCCATTCAGGTCTAATGAGTTCTGGATTTAACCAAACAATATTATTTTTAAAATGATTCGCAAGTTCTTTGATATAATAAATTCCAGGCAGTTCATTTCTGTGATAATAGTATATAGAGCCATACTTTTCTGTTAGTTCCCAACTCGCCATTGCAGCATCACCAACAATAACAACTTTATATTTATTATCAAATTTTCTTAAAAAGTCGCTAAAATCTATCGCTTCTTCTGGGTTCCTTCGAGCGTTGAGATATATAGATTCATAGATACAATTGTGAAAATAATTGTATTTAAATTCGCGCCAGTGAGACATGTTATTAGCTGCCGAGAAGAGAAGGTTAACTAAATGAGCATATGGAGTCATACTTCCTCCAACATCCATTAAAAGAATCATTCTCACATTGTTTTTTCTTTTTTTATCAAATACAATTTCGATATCTCCACAGTTTTTTGCAGTCTTGTCAATGGTTTTATCTAAATCTAATTCATCTTTTTTTCCAATTTCTTCTAACTTCTTAAGTCGTTTCAGAGCTACCTTAATTTGTCTTGTGTCTAAAACAATATCTTTCCTATAATCCTTAAAGATCCTTTTTTGAGCAATTTGCATAGCCATTCGCATCCCTGAAGAACCACCGATTCTCATACCCATTGGATTTTGACCCCCATGACCGAACGGAGATGCTCCCTGAGTACCGATCCAGTGATCTCCCCCATTATGTTCCTCATCTTGTTTCTGCAATAGTTCTTCGAATCGCTTCTGCATCTCTTCGAGATCAAAAAATTGACTGATCATTTCTTGGAAATTACCTTGCATTTCAGATAAATCTAAATTCTTTTCTAACCATTTCCAAATTTCATCTTTAATTTCATTTGGGGCATTAATAAATAAACTATCTCCAAATTCAGCCCCGTATTTTTCCAAAAGCTCTTCAAGAAATTGTTCTAAATCTTCAATATTAATATATTCTTGGTATTCTCTTAAAAGTAGTTGCAAGCCCTCAATGAGTTCTGGGAGAGTAATATCTTTATTTAACCAATCCCAAATTTCTTGTTTAATATCTTCTGGGAATTTAACCATCGCTTCTTTGAAAAAGTTGGCAAAAGCAATATCATAGATATCGAAATGATGTTCATTTTTACATAAGATTGAACGCGAAATATAGTAAAACTCAACCATGTTATGGATAAGTCCTTGATTAAGGGCTTCCATTAAAGTCATGTACTCAGTGATGCTTACTGGTAATCGTTCTTTAAGATAATAATAATACTCTACAAACATTTAACAGAATTTTTCAATGTATTCTCTATTAATTATATAGAATTAAACATATAATATAGTTTTATACATAATTTTATAGAAGTAATTATTATTTTTCAAAACCATTGAGTCGCATCAACTTCTAATACCAGATCATTTAACGTAGCTGCACCAACAATTTTCACACCGGGTATTAATTCCACCTTATCCCAACCTAGCATCCTTTTAGAAGCTTCACATACTAAGATTTCAATACCCATTTCAAGCGTTTTATCAATCATTTCTTTTACACTTGGAAAATTGCCTAATTTAATTTTTTCGGCTTCACCTGGTTTTAAAATCTTTATTCCTGTACCCAAATAATAAACTTTAGCTTCAATATCCATTGCTTTAGCAGTTTGAGCTAAAACTAACGGTGAGTATTGCCGCTCTGGAGCATCGCTGGTTTGTACATATAAAATTGTTTTTTCATTT
>JABXKB010000104.1 GCA_013375485.1 Promethearchaeota archaeon
AAAAACTCCAAATCTCTCTCTACGTCTTTCTTTCATAGCTTCAGTTTGCCATTTCATATCTTTTGTATAGAATTGAGATTTATGCAATTTTAGTGCTTGATAGACCTTAAATCTCTTATCTCCAATTTTAATTTTTACTAAATTTTCGCCTTGAGCTTTTAAAGGATTATAGAGATTGTAAACATAAAATTTAAGACGATTCAAATTAAGTTCTTGTGCTACCTTTACGGCAATATCATGAGTAGCTTGATGATCGGAATGATCATTATTACTGCTTGGAATTACAAATAAATCTGCATCTCTTACAATATCTTTGATTTTTTCTATAGCATCATTAATATGATTTTGTAACTCTGAATCATAAAATTTTAAAAAATGTCTATTTTCTTTCTTTACTCCTAAAAATTCACCCGCAGCATCTGCTTCAGCTAATCTAATTCCCGCAAGTTCATCTTCTGTTATTTTTGTTTCTTCGCAATCATCTAGCGCATTCTGTTCTCTTGCTTTTCGATAACCAGCTCGACCATCGGTAAACCATATTATATGAAATTCATGTCCTTCTTCAAGCCACTTCATAATTGACCCTCCAGCACCATAGCTTTCATCATCAGGATGAGGAGCAAAGACTATTATTTTAAAAATATTTCACCAATCTAATAGAAATTTTATTTGCATATCCAACTAGTATATCTGAATAATTTCTTATTACATTAAAAATCACTGATTAAGTTTTTTTATTAATTTAATCCCATTATACTTTTTTTATTCATATCCATACTTTTTATCATGACTTTAACTTTTTTATTAAAAATTTGGTTTCCTCTTTTAAATTAACATTGATTTATAACTTATCTTCTCTAATACTTTTAGAGGTATTCTTCTCTGCAATCATCCCTTCTAAAAATTAAATAATCCTAGAAAAATATAACTTTATAAAAATAAGCTATTTAGAGATTCGAAGTATCCTTATAACAGTCCTAAACCAGTAGTATTAGAAGTTTTATGTATACTTTTTTAAAAGCTTAATTAAAGGTTAGAAAAATTAATTAATAATTACTTGAACTTTAAATTAATCTACAAATAAAAGAGAAAATAAATTATGGTTGAAAATTGTGATATTCTTATAGTAGGAGCTGGAACTGCTGGTTCTTATTTGGGTTGGATCCTTGCTAAAAAAGGATTTTCAGTCGTTATTATTGAAAAAGATAAAAGAGAAGAAGTAGGGAAAAGATTAGATGTAATTCATTTCGAAACTGATAGGATTGAAAAAGCAGGAATTCCACCTTTTCACGTAGGAGAACCTGATTGTATCGAAATTAGAAATCACTCTATCGTCGTAACACCTGATTTTACAAAAGAAATTAAAATTCAAGCTCTTCAAACAATTGTACGTTTAACTCCTTTTTTAAATAGAATGTATGACATTCTGGAGTCAGTTAGAGCAAAATTGGAATTTTCATGTAAGTTCAAGAACCTAATTTATAAAGATAATAATTTAATTGGTTTAAAGGCAGAAAAGAATGGTTTATCTATTGAATATCACGCAAAACTTATCGTAGATGCATCTGGCAAGGTTGCGGTTATTAGAACATCATTACCACAAGATTATGGTATAGAAACTTTTGAATTGGGCCCCAATGATGTCATGTATGTTCTATTGCAATACATTAAATGGAAGAATGCAGAAGAACCTCATCCAGCAACGGACACAGGATATAATTGGTGGCTATTATGGTTTGGTCCATCCTATGACCCTGACGGAGCAATTCTAGGAGTTGGGCAACCAGGATCATTCGAGAATGCCCGTTTATCTCGTGAAGATTTCCTAAAAAGAGCAAATCTTCCACCTTATGAAATAATTAAAAAAGAACAGGGTAGTACGCCTTATAGGAGACCACCATATTCTTTGGTAGGAGACAGATTTTTATGTATCGGAGATGCAGCAGCATTAACTTATCCTTTTTCTGGTCATGGCGTTACTGCCACTTGGATGCTATGCATGATTGCATCTGATGTTATAGAAAAGAGATTAAGAGCTGGAAAGGATTTGAGCAGAGATATTCTTTGGGATATAAATGTTAAATACTTCAGAGATCAAGGCGCAAAATTCGCTGGACTTTTTACTCAATTGTCGGGAGTTCTAAATTTTAATGAAAAGGAGTGGAACTATTTTTTAAAGAAGGGTTTGATTTACCAAACTGGTGAAGGAAATGATATTCCTGAACCAAATAAAGAGTATGAAGAAGATATGAGTCTTGGTGATATGCTAAAATTCTTATTCAATATTATAGGTGGTTTAATTCGGAGAAAATTATCTTTTAAACACATGAAGAGATTATTACAGGCAAATAGTCTTGCTGGAAAGATTAAGAAACACTATGAAAATTATCCCGAAAATCTAAAAAAATTTGGTAATTGGGTAGAAAAGGCTGATTTTTTATGGGCACAAAAAAAATTAGCTGTCAAAAAACTTAGTTCTGTTAAAATTGAGTATCTGTAAAAATATTTCTTCTATTACATTTATTGAAATTTTGTAAATTATACTTTTTTGAAAATGATTTTTCCTAAAATGGAACAATATTTAAAAAATTTAAAGTATATCTTCAATAAATTAATTTTAAATTAAAATTCGATAATTAGAGAGATATTATATTTTTGGTGTAAAAAATTATGAGCGAGACTGAAATGGAAAGAAAGGAGGTTTACAAGAACTCTAAACTTATTATGGCAAGTTATGGTTCTCGGGAATTATTTGGTCAATGGATAACAGCCGCATTCGGATTTACTGTTTTCTTCTTCTATGAACAAGTAATTGGATTAGAATCGTGGATTGCAATGCTAGCTTTTGTTTTATATTCTGTCTGGAACGCCATTAATGATCCACTTGTAGGTTATATTATGGAACGGGTTCATATGCCGTGGGAAAAAAAATGGGGTATTAGAAGATTTCCATGGATGATAATTGGAGTTATTCCGTGGCTATTTTCTTTTGTACTTATTTTTATGGTTCCATCAGGTTTGTTTACAGTTGGAGGGGTTAGGGATGCTAATTTAGTAGCTCAAAATCAATGGGCAATATTTGGTTGGTATTTAGGTACCATATGTTTATATGATACTCTTCTCACAATATACGATGTCAATGTTATTTCAATATACCCTGATAAATTCACTGGACTTGATGAAAGAAGAACAGTTCAAGGGTTCGCTACGATTTTAGGAATTCTTGGTCTAGTCCTAGCTGCAATAGTACCTCCCATGATCGTAGATCAAAATATTCCTTCAACTTATCCATTTATGGCTACAATTAGTGCAATTGTGGGGATTATGATTTTTCTAATTGTAATACCTGGGGTGTGGGAGAATCAAAGAATTAAAGATCTAAATGCTCAAAGAATAAAAATGCAAGGAGAAGAAAAGATAGAACCTTTCTTTAAATCAACGAAAATTGCACTCTCGAATAGAACTTTTATGATGAAAATGATATTTTTCTGGGGTTATCAAATAGGAGCTGTAATGTTGCAAACTTCGGGATTTTATATAACAACCTTCATTCTTGATGAACCTGAAGAGGTGTTTACACTTCTTTTAGGCGCGATGCTTGTAGGAGCTCTTATTTCGGTTCCTCTTTGGACATATTTTTCAAAAAAAATAAATGATAATAAGAAATTGAGCATCGTTGCTGGTTTTGGACTTTTTATTGCATTCTTACCCTTGATATTTCTAAGAGATACAATTGGCTGGACAATCAGCTTATTATTTTTTGGAATGGGAGTCGGAGGACATTGGTTCATAGACCCCCCTACTATGGGAGATGTATTAGATGATATAACAGTTAAAACAGGAAAAAGACAACAATCGATTTATTATGGATTTCAAGCATTTTTCATTCGCTTTGGGGGTTCTGTAATAGCAATTACTATCGCAATGACTCATATCCTAACAGGCTATATTGAGGGTGGAAGTTTATCTGAACAACCAGCTTCAGCTATTTTTGGGATTATAATACATTCTGCTATTATTCCTGCAATCATTGTATTAGTTACCGTTCTAATCTTTTGGAAATTTTATGATCTTACCCCAGAGAAAGTTGCTGCTAATAAAGAGAAATTAAAAGAATTAGATCTATAGATTAAAACCTAGAATAACTTTTTCAAATCTTTCTCTTTTTTTTTATTTTGGAATAAAAATAAAAGTATTATTTAGATATCTTGTAATACAAGATTAACTGTGTGGTTTATATGAATGTTATGAAAAAGATTGAAGAATTAAGATTAATCCCTGTAGTAATTATAGAAAATTCAGAGAATGCTATTCCACTTGGTCAAGCTTTAATTGAAGCGGGACTTCCTATTATTGAAATAACCTTCCGAACTCAAGCTGCTGAAGAATCAATTTCTGATCTAACTAAAAAGATTTCAGATCTCTTTGTTGGGGCGGGAACTGTTCTAAAAATCGACCAAGTTAAAAAGGCTGTAAATGCAGGAGCACAATTCATAGTTACACCAGGTTTTAATCCCAAAATTGTTGATTATTGCATAGATAATAAAATACCTATTATACCAGGTGTTAATACTCCAAGTATGGTGGAGTGGGCGCTTGATAAGGGTTTAAAAGTCGTGAAATTCTTCCCAGCTAATCTTTCTGGTGGACCTAAAATGCTTAAAAGTCTAGCAGGACCCTATCCAGAAATGAGATTTATTCCTACTGGAGGAATAAATAATGAGTGTTTAATTGATTATTTGAAATTAAGTAATGTTTTTGCTTGTGGAGGAAGTTGGATCGTTAAAAAAGATTTAATTTCTTCAGGTCAATTTGAAGAGATTAGAAGATTAACAAACAATGCACTTTCATTAATTAAATCAGAAATCGGATGAAGCATTTATCAAAATCACTGATAAACTTTAGCTTGTCTGGCTACAATTATTCCTGCTTACCCATTTCACAGCATCTCTTAGAAGCGGCCAATCCGATTCTGGATCGTAGGGGCCAGATTCTGGGACAGGATAATCTACACCGTCGCGGTTGTCATCCTCCTCTATCTCGGGATGTGTTCCTTTGATAAACACACGCCCCTGACTATATTGACAGGTGGCTATTGCGATTTTCCCGGTCGCATTGTAAACTGCAAGAATAGTCACCAAGTTGGTTTCAGTGAGTTCTAGAAAGCATCCACGTTGATAATACATCGTTATTCTCTCAAGGGCTGAATCAGTCATGGGATGAGTGGTGTTGACGATATCGATGGCAGCCATTCCCCATCCGGGCTCAGGATGATCAGCAATCTCAAGTATTGAGCCCCAAACTACTCCCGGAAAGATGCCTAGATTGTTCTCCGGGCTTCCAACATTATCAATCCAAAAAAAGAATTAAAAATAAAATATGAGAAATTACAAACAGATTTCAAAAGAATGTACAATCATTTAATTGGATACTGGAGTTAAAATTATTAAATTCAATTAACATTGATAGGATATTTACCATATTCTCTTAAGGTTTTCTGCATCATTAGAAAATTCTCTAACTTTATTGCAGGATTAATACTATGACCAGAACTTAATATAAAACCACCATGAGGAGCAAGTCCCTTGATTAGTTTCTTTACATAATCTCTTATAACTTCTGGGTTTTTATCCGCAAGATCTTGAGGTGAAACATTTCCTACAAAAGTAATTTGGTCTCCAAATTTCTGATAAAGATCAAAAATATTAAATTCTGGATTTGCTGTAGTTGGCTCAATTGGATGTATCGCGTCTATACCACAATTAATAAGATCTTCAAAGATTAAAGAGATATCTCCACAACTATGGAATAACACCTTTACTCCTCCATTATGAGCTGTTTGACAGATTTTCTTTATCCAGGGAAATACATATTTGCGATAATATCGTGGATTCATTAGCAATCCTTTTTTGTATCCATAATCATCACCCATTAAAATTATATTCTCTTCACCCCATTCTAGTATTCGTTTTACCATTTCTACTAAGAATTTACCCTTAAATTCAAATATCTTTTGAATTATTTTGGGTTGAGTAAATAATCTAGAAAATGTTTCCAATCCAAAACCTTGCCATGCAGCTTCAAATAATCCAAATATGCTCGGCATGGTATAAACTTTTCCTTTAAATTTATCTTCAATCATCTTTGCATTTCTAAAAATATTCTCTCTAACTGGATCATCAGGATCTAAAGGAGGAAAAGATTCAAAATCATCAAAATTTTTAAAATACCCTCCTTTATAATAAAGAACATCCATATCATCTGAAGGATTTTTAATAAAATGCATCCTTCTTCCTAAATCATCAATAATTCCTTCTCTTTCATAGAATACGGGTAAATTAGTAACATATATAGCACAGAGGTCTATCCCTGCCTTCTTATACAATTCAATGGCAGGAGTTAAACTGTCGGATACTTTATTTGTTTTATCAATAAATTTTTTTAATAACTCTGTATCTCCCTTAGCAAGATCATATACTTTTTTAAGCAAATCTCCATTCCCTAAGTATCCATACTTAATCCCATAATGATTATAAATAGCAAGATTATCTATAGACGCTTCATATGAAGGTACACGATCTGGCTCTTCATGATCAAGTGTTGTTAAGATTCTTTCTTTAGCATTCATAATGAAAATAAAAATGTAGTAATTGTTTTTAATTTTTAATTAGTTATAAAAATAAAGAAATAAAAATAAAATAAAGAAAAAATTACGATTTTCAACATATAGGTTAAAGGTGTTGGAATATACCTAAAACTATCTCTATGGAAATAATTGATAATGCTAGTGAAAGAATCAAGAGATTTAGATGAAAGTATCTTGATAATATTCCTTTAATCTCTATAGAAAGAGCAAAGTTATATACGGAAAAATGAAAAGAAACAAAAAATCAAAATCTACATTTAGGAATAAGAGTAGCCCTTTCAATGAAAAATGTATATGAAAATATGAATTTTAATATAGATCCCGATGATTCAATTGCGGGAACCTGGACAGAATATTTTCTAGGCATTCCAATCGATATTGAAAGAGGTTTATTTAATGGAGTATTTGAAATTGAATTTGATAAGAAGAAGATGAGAAAATTTGTAAGGCAAGGTAATAAAAGTTTAATAGAATTTCTAAATAAAAAAAATATAAGTGCGATAGAACTTGTAAACCACACTCAAAAGATCGGAGCTGCTATGCCTGGTCTTGGAACTGACACTCTCGATAAAAGAAAAATAAATCCATATAAGATTCGAAAAGGAGATAAAAAAATTTTATTAAATGAATTAATTCCTTATTGGAAAGGGAAAACAATTGCTGATATGCTTGGAAAAGCATTTAAAGAGGCTAATATATATCCTGGTGAATTTGAAGACTTCATTGAAAGCTTACCACGTATAACGTGTCAAACGGATATGGTTACATCTCTTGGATCTGCTCTTGGTGTGTGGCAAGGACATTTAATCCTTGATCATGAAACACCAATTAAAAAGGGACTTCTTATAATGTGTAATGAAGTTCAAAAAAAGATCAAGGAAAATGCTTATAAAAATCATAAGGAATTAGAATTCTTACGATCAATTGAAATTGCTCTTGAAGGGGTAATTATTTATGCTCGCAAGCTTGCGGAAAAACTAAAGGAAGAATTAGAAAAAACTACAAATCCCAAAAGAAAAAAAGAATTATCAGAGATGCTAAATATTTGTCAAAATGTTCCACTTAAACTTGCTGAAACTTTTTATGAAGCTGTCCAATCATATTGGATTGTTAAAACTGCTGTAGAGTTAGCAGTTCCATTTAATGTCCATGCACCAGGGAGATTAGATCAACTCTTTTACCCATAATATAAAAAAGACATAAAAGATGAAATAATTTCAAGAACCGAACATACTATGGTTTAAATGTGAAAATGAAGGGTATAGTATTTGATATTCAAAATTATGCGATATATGATGGACCAGGCATTAGAACTTTAATTTTTTTAAAAGGATGCCCTTTAAAATGCGTTTGGTGTCAAAATCCAGAGTCACAAATACTTACACCTCAAATATCTTATTTTGAAGAAAAATGTTTAAAATGTGAAAGCTGCATTATTTCTTGTCCTAATAATGCTCTCGAGCTACAAAACAATAAAATTGTGAGAATTGAAAAACATTGTACTATGTGTGGAACTTGTGTAGAAGCTTGTCCGAATCAAGTTATGGAAATAGTTGGAAAAGAAATGTCAATTAAGGATTTGATTGAAATTGCACTCAGAGATAAACCCTTTTATGATAATTCTGGAGGAGGTGTAACAATTTCAGGAGGAGAACCTACAATGCAGATAAAATTTCTTTTAGAATTACTTAAAACTCTTCAAGAACAGCGGATCCATACAGCAATAGAGACATGTGGATATTTTAACGAAGATTTAATAGGAGATTTAATTAAGTATGTCGATCTGTTTTTATTTGATATTAAGCATATAGATTGCTTAACCCACAAAGAATATACTGGTGTGCCGAATGATAAGATTTTAGCAAACTTCTCTGCATTACATTTAAAAATAGGTAGTAAAAGAATTATTCCTCGTATACCGTTAATTCCAGGAGTAAATACAGATGAGGATACTCTTAAAAATATAGCATTCTTTTTAAATAGAATAAATTACAATGGACCAGTACATCTTATGCCATATAATAAATTAGCTAAAACAAAATATGAAAAAATGGGAATTGGGAATTTATATAGAGATATGGGGGAATTCTCAGAAGAAGATCTTCAAAATATCACAAATCTGTTTAAACAACATTCTTTTCATGTTGTTATTAATCATTAAGCTAAATAATCTTTCATTTCTCTTACATTATTCCAAAATAATAAATTATAAATATTTTTACTTTATAGTTTTTAATTAATTCTAAGAAAATTTATGCTATATTTAGCAATTTTATAAAATTTCAATTCTTTAATAGTTTATTTTAAGTTGTGGTAAAAATTATGGAATTTATTGACAACGCGAGTGAGAGAATAAAAAGAATAAGAAGAAGATTCCTTGATGATATTCCTTTAATCTCTATAGAAAGAGCAAAGTTATATACGGAAAAATGGAAAAAAACAGAAAATAAGGGGTTATCTCTTGGTGTAAGAGTTGCACTTTCAATGAAAAATGTTCTTGAAAACATGACTATATTTATAGATCCTGACGATAGAATCGCAGGAAAATGGACAGAAAATTTCATTGGAATACCTGTTGACATTGAACGTGGAATATGGAACAAAGTTTTTGAAGTTGAACTTGATGCAAAAACAATGAATAAGTATATGAAAGAAAGTAATAAGAAGTACATGTCATATATGATAAATAAAATTGGACCTGATGGCCTTCGTGAATTACTTGAAAATACCAAAAAAATAGGAGCTCCTATTACAACACTTGGAACTGATACATTAGAAGAAAGAAAAATAAATCCATATACTATTGAAGAGGAAGATAAAAAACTTCTTCTTACAGAACTCATTCCTTATTGGAAAGAAAAAACACTCGCTGATATCCTAGAAAAAGAATATGCAAATTCTGAGGTATATACTGGTGAATCATATGAATTCTTATCTCATTTACCCTTAAAAACAGCTCAAAATGATATAGTAATATCCCCTTGTGCGGTGATTGGTGTGTGGCAAGGTCATTTAGTTCTTGATTTTGAAACAATCTTGAAAAACGGACTATTAACTATACATAAGAAGGTCCAAGATGAGATAGAAAAGAATAAAGATTTAACCAATGAACAAAAAGATTTTTTACAGTCCATTGAAATAACACTTGGGGCAGTATTGATTTATTCGCGTAGATTGGCAGAAAAGATAAAAGAAGAATTAAATAAGACTAGCAATGTTACTAGGAATAAAATATTATCAGATATGTATGAGACATGTAAGCGAATCCCAACTTTTGCTCCAACAACATTTCGTGAAGCTATACAAACTTTTTGGATTGTTAAAACAACTGTGGATTTAGCTATACCCTTTAATGTGCATGGACCAGGTCGTTTAGATCAACTTTTTTATCCTTTTTACCGTTCAGATATTAAAAAAGGTCTTATCACTAGAGAAGAGGCGCGAGAATTACTTGAAGAGTTAGTTCTGAATATAATGAGTCATAATATCCGTCCTTATTCTAATGCTGTAAGTGATTTTAGCCAACGGTTTGAAGGTTCAGAACCAGTGACAGTAGGGGGTTTGAATGAAGTTGGAGAAGATGCCACAAACGATCTTACTTATCTTGTATTAGAAGCAGCAGATCGATCAAAAGCTTCCCTTAATTTTGCTGTTCGTTTTCATGATAATACTCCTGAAGAACTATATATGAAGGTTGCTGAAATTCAGTACAATGGATATTCAAGCATATCTGTATTAAATGATAAGGTATGTATTGAAGCATTAAAGAATCGAGGTATTACTGAAAAAGATGCGAATGCCTACTCAATCACAGGATGTGTGGATATGTGCAGTCCAGGGAAGACAGGAGGAATTGGTTTTTCAGCACTCTTATTGTGTAGAACTCTGGATATGACACTTCGGGATGGGAACTGCTTAACAATCGGGGGTTTAGTAAATGATGTGGGATTGAAGACGGGAAATCCTGATAATTTTGATACTTTCGATGAATTTCTCAATGCTTTTTATCAGCAAATAAATTTTGTTATTAAAAAAATCGTAGAAGCCACTACTATACGTGATAGATTATTTGCTAATTATTTTCCTGCACCTTTCATATCTGCATTCATGCGAGGATGCTTTAAGACTAAAAAAGATGTAACTCAAGGAGGTGCTTATTACGATGCGGAAGGAATTCTTATAATGAATAGTATTGCAAATATGGTTGATTCATTATTTGTAATTAAAAAACTCATCTTTGAACAAAAAAAATTCAACTTTGAATATTTAATTGAAGCAATCGATAATAATTTCACTGATAAATATAAAGAAATCCATAAACTGATTTTAGATCTTGAAGGAAAATGGGGAAATGGAAACCCTGAATGCGATGAACTTGCTCGAGAAGTTACCACACGGATATTTGAGGAAACTTATAATTATAAAACTTATAGAGGTGGAGTTTATGCTCCTTTTATTATATCAATGACTTCTCACACATACGATGGGCGAATAGGTATTGCAACACCAGACGGTAGACTTGCAGGGAAGCCATTTGCAGCAAGCTGTAATCCATATAATGTTGAGAAAAATGGACCAACAGGTGTCATACGATCAGTAGCTGCTCTTGATTTTAATCATGTTTGTGGTTGTGCAGTTAACATACGAATGCATCCTTCTGGGATTGGAAAAACAAGTGAAACTAGAAAAAAGTGGATTTCTCTTTTAAAAACTTACTTTAGTTTAGGAGGTCAACAGCTACAACCTACAGTTGTATCAACAGAAGTATTAAAAGCAGCTCAACAAAACCCAGAACCGTATAGAAATATAATTGTTAAAGTTGGAGGGTACTCCGCTTATTTCACTGACTTAGGAAAAGAAATTCAAGATGAGGTCATTTCTAGAACAGAACATACTATAATTTGATTCTCGAATTTTTATATCATTCTAATTGATTTTTTCAAGCCATGGAATTATTCGGTTTAAGACCTCTTGAATATTTTCTTGAAAAATTAAATGGGAAGCACCATTCAAGATCTCTAAACTTTTATTTTTACACATTAGCCTGTTATATATCTTGCTAATATATTCTACTGTAAACAAAACATCTTCAGTTCCATTTATTATCATAATAGGAACTTGTATTTCTTCTATAGGTATCGGTAATGGATCTCTCATCTGCGCTCTAAGAGCTTTAAACGTGTACTTAAGACTAATAAGCGGGTCCTTTAATAGAAGGTTTATTCGCTCTAAAACCCTTTCTGATTTAGCTAGATTATCAAAATCTAAGTATAAGGTGGTATTTAATTTTAATTTGGGAGCAATCTTGGCGGCCATAGGTATTAGATGAATTAATAACTTTAAGATACCACTTAAATTGATTATTTTTTTGTAAGCTTTTTCATTGAATATTGCAGCATTATGGCATATAGCACCTTTAAATCGATTATCATAAGCTACAGAATAAAGAGTATTAATACCTCCTAGACTTGAACCCATAAGAAAACTTTTCACACCATAATTTTCAATAACATAAGAGTTTACATCATATACTATCTTCTCAAATTGGTCCATAGTAAAATGTCCCCTAATACCTTCGCTTAAACCATGCCCCATCATATCAGGCGCTATAACTCGATAACCCTTACTAAAGAGGCTATATAAAAACTCAGCATAGAATCTACTATACACAGAGGTACCATGTAGGAATATAATTGCCCCTTTAAACAATTTCTCTTTATCATCATAAATGTCTAAGTGGATTTTTAATCCTTGAGATGATATATATTCTTCTTTAATAAGATCTTTAATCTTTTGAGGAACAACATCAAAACAATAATTAAACCAATAATCTTTATATTCCAATTTAGACATAAATCCACCTTTTCCTAAAAATATCCTCAGCATGACCTAACATATTTTTAGCTCCGATTTTTTCACCATTATCTAAAACAAGATCTACATAATATAATCCATCTAGTAATGAAGAATTTAAATAAATATGAAAAAGTTGGGATGAGGGATTTTTATAGCGAATTTTTATTACAAATATATTTCGACAGTATTCATTTTAAGTTGTTAGTAATTTCTCTTATTTTAATATAACTAACACTTTATAACAAGATCGTGCTTTAATAGGTGAAACTTTAAAAACTTGGGATTCCCATAATTTAAATATAAATATTTCGAATTTCATATTGTTTATAAATTTTTTTTCAGAAAAGAAGTGAAATATATGTCAAAAATAGAAAAAATGCCAAAAGAATGCGAAGAATATATGACTCCAATGGAAAGAATAACAGGTCTTTTAACGCGAAAGAAACTTGATAGAATTCCATGCTTTCCCTTTGTTTCAGCAGCAGCGGCTCAAATTAGAAGGTTAAACTATGGAGAATATGCTACTAAACCAGATTTATTCTTAAGATGTCAAATAGAAGCACAACAGCTTTTTGGATATGATGGCATTACAGCAATGCCAGATCTTTGCGTTGAGGCTCAAGGTTTTGGAGCTAAAATTATATATCCACCAGACAACGCTGCTTATCCAGATCCATATAATCCAATAATCAAAACTCCTAATGATTACAAAAACATAGATAGATTATTTAACTGGTCCCAAGCTGACAGGATGAATGATCAAATAAAAGTTGTTAAAACTATCAAAGAAGAACTACCTGATTTGATGATTGGAGGGATGACAATTGGCCCATTAGGATTATTAAGTCGTCTTCGCAATGTTAATGAGCTTGTGAGAGATTTTGTACATCATAAAGATAAGCTTCATGATGCACAAGAAATTATAACTGATATTCAAATAGAATATATTGAAAAACAGATTGAATCAGGAGCTCGAACAATTATGGTTCCCGTTGTTTTAGCCGAGAGAGAGCTTATGAGTAAAGAAATGTGGTTAGAATTAGATATGCCCTATCAAAAGAAGATTGCTGATTTTGTGCGAAAAAAACGAG
>JABXKB010000105.1 GCA_013375485.1 Promethearchaeota archaeon
TGAGATAATTTTGTTTTTGGTCTTTATATAGTTTTATTATACTTATTTTGCACTAAAAACATTATTCGTATTCTCATTGAATATTCAGATTTTTCCTTTTTTTTTAAGCTCTGCTAACACATCTTGTGGGTATTTAGCTTTAAAAAAAGGCATGCTTGAATACCAATGACTTAACATTTGAACTATCAATGATGGTTTATTCAATTTTGTATTATTTTTGTGAAAATAAACTCTTCGGTATTTCTCGGCATATCTCCAACCACTTAACTTCCTTCCAGCTAATCTTGTTTTTGGTCTATAAGTCCATTTTACGAGATTGATTAACCAGAATTGTGTTTTATGACAAGCAAGTAGTTGATCGATTAAGGTAAAATCCTTTTTCTTAAAACCGAAGAAAAAGTTTGGGCTTAACGTCGAGTAAAAATAAAGTATTGGAGCAAAGTCGATTAATTTGTTATGAATACAGTAATATATTGCCTTACCCGTATTAACATGATCATCGTGATAATAAGACGTATAAATTGCTTCTGGTGCGAAAATTACATCAGGTTTTTCTTTCCTTAAATATTCAGCAATTTTATTTGCAAAATCTCTAGTAAATTCTACTAAACCATCAACATATCCAAAAAAGTGTATATTTTCAGGAGGTATTCCGTGAATGCTTTGAGCATTGTACAATTCTCGTGTTCTGACTTTTGCAAGAAAATCGCCTTTAAATTTATCATATTGAGCACCAGGGAGTCCATATTCACCCTTTGTGGTTGATGCGATCTTAATAATATGGTTAAATTTACTTTTTGTTCCAAGGTAGTGGATAAGATGCCCACAGTTTATTTCTAAGTCGTCCGGATGTGGTTGGAAGAAAATTATTTTTGCCACTTTTATAACCTTACTTTATAGCTTCTATTTGTGCTTGTCTTTTTGCTAACAGAAACGAACTTAATAGGATTAAAGAAACTCCACTAATCACATAAATGATAGGAAATATTGTAGTAGGCATTAGCGTAAAAACAAAAAAATATGCTATTATCGGTGTAATTTGTATAGGTACTTGCTGAATAGGAATCATTCGACTAGCATTGGCTACTTGAAATGATTGTTGGATTTTCATAATCCCGATGATACTTGCTGCAATTAAAATCACTGCACAAACTATAAATAAGAAAATCTCACCTACGCTAGCAGTTCCACCAAAAACATGAGCGATTACCGCCATTAAAGGTGCTATCCAAAAATTAGTTAACGAAAATTGGAATCCTGAGGATATTGCTAATAATATTCCTTTAAATTTTTCAAATTTTCTTTGTAAAATCTCACATACAAATGAGCCTAAAAATAAAACAACTGTAAAAATGGTCATGTTTAGTACAAGATCAACAGCTAATATGTTTATGCTAACGATATCTATACTTAATGCAGAAAGACCTAATAGAAAAATCGCAGTAATCATTATAATAATACCAATAATTTCTTCTTTTTTCAAAGTCTCACCCACAATTTTAACAGATCCAATCGCGAGAAAAATTAAACCGAATGCCATCAAACCTGGTATTAACGCGGGGCCAATATAAATTTGAGCAATCATAAAAAAAACTGAGCCTATTGCTAATTCCATTAATAAACCTGTTATCCAAAGAGGCTTTTTCACTAAACTCCTAAAGAATTTTGCTTCAGGGGGTACTTCATTAACTACCTTTTTTTGGAACACTAAACCGATATTATTTATACTTCCAGATAATATAGCCAAAAAAACACCTAATAAATAAAAAGAACCATTCATTTTTTCCCAACACTTCTTTTAGTATTTGTTTAAAATTCGATGAAAATATAATGATAATAAATTTGTGTTAAATGTTTATAAAGCTTTATAACTTTTTTTAAAAACTGATGATAATTCAGATAACTACATTGAGTTCTAATGTGTTGAGTCAGAGAGAGAATTTCAACTTTTTTATTTTAATCCTAATATCTTTCTTGCTTCGGAAGGATCAGCAACATTGCGACCTACATGCTCACAAATATCGACATAATTTTTTACAATTTCAGCATTATTTTTTGCAGGAACCCCTTTTTTGATAAATGGATAATCCTCTGTGCCAACCCTTATATTTCCACCATGAGTAAGAACAAAAACTAATAATTTCATTTGTTCTTCACCCATTACACTAACGGTATGAACACTGTTAGAGGGTATATTTCTCTTTCTATTAATATATTCATTATAATTAGGGGAAGACCATGTTCCACCTGGCCAATTAAAGAACAGAGTTAAGATATAAGGTTTCGACCAATCTAATAAATCTTTATCAACTAAATAATTTAGATTCCAATATGACCCTTGATGCCAGACTTCCCACTCTGGTCTTATATTATAATCCTTACATTTTTTACAATATTCCTCTAATTCATTTAGAGGATGCAAAATATCAACTTCTAATTGGGTAAAATGTTCTGCATGATGAGTTAACATGACTGATATCATTTCTGGTTTTGCTTTAAAATCACCCTCTCTTTTTGGGATTGATTCGCTTGACATACCCGCTTGAATAATGATATCACATCTTTCCCGTATTCTTTTAACAGTTTCGACTTCTTCTCCACGCGGGAGATGAACATGTGCAACCGCAGCACCAGCTTCATAACACTCTACTACATCATCTATTAATTGATCGGTAGTTTGAGCCCAATTCTTGACTTCGGGATAAATCCAAGAATTTGCTGTGGAAGCAGTTATTATTATTTTTGTATATTCTTTCATTATTATATCATCCTCTTGAACATATTATCTTGAAACCCGTCCAGAAGTATCTCCACTCATTAATTTTAGAACCTCTTCAACAGAAACTAAATTAAAATCACCTAGAATTGTGTGTTTTAAACATGAAGCAGCTACAGCAAAATTAAGTGCAGTTTGGAGATTTTCTTTATACGTGAGTAGTCCATAGATTAAACCTCCCATAAAGGAGTCTCCTCCACCTACCCTGTCCACGATTGGGGTTATTTCATATTGAGGACCAATATGCATATTAGTTCCATCATAAAGAACTGCCGACCATGTATTATGACTCGCAGAAAGTGATCCTCTTAAAGTAATTGCTACATTTTTTAGGTTAGGGAATTGTTTAACTATTTCTTGTACTACATATCTATAATTCTCAGCTTCAAGCTTACCTGAAGTTACATCTGTATCTGGAGTTTTAATCCCCAAGACTTTCTCAGCATCCTCTTCATTCCCAATTGCAATATCGGAATATTTTACTAATTCGGGCATTACTTCATTAGGTACTTTTCCATATTTCCATAATTTACTACGATAATTTAGGTCACATGATATTGTAAGGTTTTTTTCTTTTGCTACCTTTACGGCATCAAGACAAATATTTGCCAAATTCTGTGAAATTGCAGGTGTAATACCAGTCCAATGAAACCAGGAAGCACCATCGAAAATTTTATTCCAATTAAAATCTTCAGGATTAGCTTCAGATATAGCTGAATGTGTTCTATCATAAATAACCTTACTTGGTCGAACAGAGGATCCCCTCTCGAGAAAATAAATTCCTATTCTATTCCCTCCTCTCACGATATTATTTGTATTTACACCAAATTGTCTTAGGAATTGAATACAAGCGTCACCAATTTCATTATTTGGTAATTTCGTTATATAATCAACAAGAATCCCATAATTAGCTAATGAAACAGCGACATTAGCTTCACCTCCACCGTATATTAAATCAAAAGAGCGAGTTTGGATAAAACGTTTAAAATTAGGTGGTGAAAGCCTTAACATTATTTCTCCAAAAGTAACAACCTTACTAATCATTAGAATCCTTCTTTAATGATTTTATTCTGCTATTAATGAGTTTTTTAAAATTCATAATAAAATTTTATGATATCTTGAATTATTTATGCTTTTTATTTAAATTTATATAGAATTTAAATTACAAAAAGGATATTAGGGGATTTTAGTAATATTAATGGCATGAACACCATTTTTTTTAGTTCTTAAGAAGACGAGTTGTTCAGCATCTTTTTTATCAATATCTCCATCAGAAACTTTAATCTTATACCCATTAGGATATTGAATATGAGGTACATAAATGATTGTAGGTGCTTCTATTGAAGAATCAGCATCAAATTCGAAATTGAAAGTTTTTTCCCTAAAAGTGAAATCTGTTTTTAATGGTATACCAGAGCAGTGAATAAAATGTGGACGACAGAATCCTTCAATTGCTCTACCACCACTATTAATATCATTAGGATTTAACTGTTGATCTCTACTAAAAATCGAAAGATCTTCAAGATTCCATAGATCACCCCACTCATTAGTGTTGTCAGCAGTATAATTCCATTGAGTTGAATGCAATAGATTGGCATCCAGAGCATCATAATACATAGAAAGCAATTTTATGTGACTTTTCCACGCAATATCTAGTTCTAATTTATATTTTTGATATGCTTCTCCATTATTAAGATTAAAAGGTAAACCAAATTCTCCAATTAGGGTAGGAATGCCTCCATGGATCTTACTTGAGATATTCTTTATAATACCTAATTGGTTTATGAACATATCTCTAACATTCTTCCTTCCTATAACTGGTTTATTAGTAAAAGTGTTAAAATTAACTTTTATCATTGGGCGCTTTTTACCAAGAGTAGCTCCATCATACCAATGTCCAGCTTGCACAACATTCTTTGGAACATCAAAGTTTATTTCTTTAGATTTCATTAATTCTTCAGCAGGACCCTCAAAAAAGATTATAGCCTTAGGAATTATCTCTCTAATAATTTTAGTATATTTAGCTATAAAAGGTGTTAGATAATCATTGAAAAAATCCACTTCTTTTCCATTTCTATTTTTGAAATATTTATTTTTAAGAATAATTGGATCACCTTCATCGTTTAGATGCCATACACCTTCTTCTTTCCAAATATCGCTGTGTCCATCGAGCCAACATGAAATTCCATTCTTATTCATTTCATCTTCTCTTATGACTTTAATTCCCAATCTTTTTATTTCTCGATATGGGATCGTTCTCGTATATCCTGCTCCAGTAAGCATAGCATCAATTGGTTTAAAAACATATCCTAAAGCTTCTGAAAATCCCTCAATATCACTTCCATCAACTAAACGTTCAATCCATCCCTGATAAGGTTCATTCAAAGAATCAAATCCAATAATATATGGATTATCTTTTATCCTTATGGCTACCTGTTTAAAAGCATTATAATAGTGGTTCTGCAGATACTCTTGAGCATTAATTCCATCAATCTTACACGAGGGAGCAAAATGTTTTCCTCCAAAAAATAAAGTCCATATTGTTCCATTTGCAAATCGAAGAGAGTTTGAAATCCAATGCAAATGAGGATATGACTTTGGATCATTAGGATTATATCTATATTGCATTACTAAAGCAGCTTCGGCAGTATCAAATTTAGTGATATCTAAACCCACTTTTTCAAAAGTCCAACCAGGAGCACCATCTCCGCCAGACATTCTACTCCAAACATCTTGATGAGGATCTACAAATGTATAAAAACTATAACTTTCTGCTATCTTTAAAACCTCCTCTAAGTAATCAAGATATTCTTTATCATACTCTCCTGGTCCACTATGTTCAACTGCTTCCCAAGTTACTAAAAACCTTAGGCAATTAAAACCCCAATGTTTTAATCGTGAAAAGTGTTCTTCTGCTTCTTTTAGAGGAAATGGTCGTCCTACAAAGGAAACATTCCTATGATCACTAAAATCAGTTTTAAAATGTGTTGCACCATTGGGAGAAAAAGGAACTTTTGAACTTCCCCCCAGATTCACACCTCTCAGTAAGACGGTTCTCCCTTCATCATCGATGAACCATTCATTCTTAATTTTTAATTTCATTTTATTGACAAAAAAGTCCTTTTATACTGAGCTTCTCTTTCTAATTAATTTTAATAATCATTTTTATTTTTTAATTTTAAAGGATTTAATATTCACCAAAAGAGTGAGTAGGATTCAAAGTATTAATATTATCCCTGAACCTGTATTGTTTAATATTTCTTCTGGAAAGTTTATATTAACAGAAGGAACAAGAATATATTCAGATCAAAAGCTATTAAAATTAAGTGAATATTTAAAGAACCTTCTTCTCCCTGCCACAGGAATTAATTTAATTGTAAAACAAACAAAAGAAAAAATTGGTAATGGTACATTAATAAATCTAAAATTGACTGAAAACAATGAAGAATTAGGATTTGAAGGTTATAATATTGAAGTAAATTCTAAAGATATCAATATTACTGCGCCTAACCCAGTAGGGATTTTTTATGGTATTCAAACACTACGACAGCTTCTTCCCCCCGAAGTAATTAAGAGTAGTATAGACGAAAATAGAGAATGGCAGATTCCTTGTCTAAAGTTGGAAGATTTTTCAAGATTTTCTTGGCGTGGATATATGCTTGACGAAGCTCGACACTTTCATGGGAAAGAAATTGTTAAAAAAATGTTAGATTTGATGGCTTTATTAAAATTGAATAAATTTCATTGGCATTTAACAGACGATCAGGGGTGGAGGATTGAGATAAAAAAATATCCTAAACTCACTGAAATAGGTTCTAAGAGGGAAGAAACTCAAGTTGGTGGCCGTTTTAGTAAAAAAAGGGATGGAATACCTCATTCAGGATATTATTCTCAAAAAGATATCCAGGAAATTATTGAGTATGCTGGAGATCGATTTATTCAAATAATACCCGAAATAGACTTACCTGGGCACACCAGGGCTGCTTTGGCTTCTTATCCCAATTTAAGTTGTAAAGGTTACCCCTTTAGAGTCTCTACACATTTCGGATTTCACAAGGATGTAATGTGTGTAGGAAAGGAGGAAGTATTTGAATTTATTCAAAATGTCTTAAAAGAAATAGTAGATTTATTTCCTTCTAATATCGTACATATAGGAGGTGATGAAGTACTTAAAGATAGATGGAAAGAGTGTCCAGATTGTCAATTACGGTTAGAAAAGGAAGGATTAAAAAGAGAAAAAGAACTTCAAACCTATTTTACTAACAGGATAATAACATTTTTGAACAATTATAAGCAAAAAACAGTAATATGGAATGATGCTTTAAATGAGAATATTAAGGGAAAACCCATTTGTCAATATTGGTTTCGGAGAATAAAAGAGGTTCTTAAGTATCTAAAGAAAGGAGGAGATATGATAATGTCCGATTTTAGATATACTTATCTTGACCATTCATATACTTTTACTCCACTCAAATTAGCATATAAATTCGAACCAATTCCAAAGAAATTAGATGAAAGGTACCATAAACAAGTGTTAGGGTTAGAGGCTCTAATGTGGGGGGAATATGTCCCAAATATCAAACGTTTAGAATGGCAGATTTTTCCACGCTTGATTGCATTTGCTGAAATTGGATGGACACCAAAATCTAAAAAAAATTTTAACTCTTTTCAAGAACGCTTAAATTTTTTTCTTAAAAGATTTGATATTATTGGTATAAATTATGCAACTTTTCGAGAAGTTAAAAGTCATGTTCTTAAAAGACTATTTAAAGTGTTTACTTTAGCTACACAAGAAAAGGGAGGAACATAAGTTAATTATTTTAAATTAATTCATACATATTCTATAGTTGCAGGTGGTTTCGGAGTTACATCAAAATAAACGTTTTTTGTATGGGTGAAAGAGAGTAATTTTTGAGTTAATGCTTTTAATAAATCTATAGGTAATTCAGTGACCGTTGCCGTTCTTGCATCTTTACTGTTAATAGATCTAATAAGAACATCATATTTTCCCTCAGAATTACTCCCTAATTCATATAAAATTCTTGCATATCCTTCTAATTTGGAAGCCTTTTCAATTAGTTTTTTATAGTCCCAATCTCCTTTTTCACATAGTGGGAGGTCGTAAATTCTTTTTCCACCAACAAGTCCCGTAACCTTTTTATTAAGAACCTTCTCGCTTATTGCTGCAAAAACTTGAAATGGCTCTTGTTCGTCATCCTTATTAATAATCATCAATTTACCATACCTTTCTTGGTAATATTTCTCAACTGAAGATTCTATAAAGTCGTGAACCTTTTTCTCAAAAATGAGGTTTTCTTCAGTGACTGGTCCTACGATTCTAGCTGAAAGCGCTGGACCAGGAAAGGCTTTTCTATAAATAAGCTCTTGTGGCATATTAAAATATTCAAGGATTTTACGAACTTCATGTTTAGTTAGGCTAGCAACAGGCTGAATAGTCGCCTCTACATCATACTCAATTTCAACATTATGTTGACTTTTAACAAACCCTTCAATATGTTTTTGCATCAAATCTTTTTCTTCCTCGAGACTCATCGTCTCCTTCAAATCAGAGATTTTGACTCCAAAACTTTCCTCAATATCCGGAAGTATGGTTCCATCTGCTAATAGATCGCATTTTTCTTCACGGATTATTTTACTGATAATTTCGGAATAAGCTGCTTTAAAGAGTTTTCGCTTATTTTCGGCATCTCCTTCACCATAGATTTTTGGGAGAAATTCTTTTCTAATATCTACTACTCTTACATCAGGAAATAATTTTTGTATATATTCTCTTTCTTCAATACCCTTGATTATTCTCATTAAACCATGGTCAATAAATACTGGAATTGTATTGATTTTAGCTTCTTTTAATAAAAGATATGCCGCAGAACTATCTATACCTCCAGAAAGAGCACAAAAAACTTTCTTATTCTTTGCATGTCTGTTTAAAAATTCAATCGCTGCTTTTACAAACTTTTTAGGTTTTTTGGGGACATTTAATAATCTATGATTTAACATAGAATAGAGTAGTTTGTATTTTAAATTAAGTGCTTTTATTAAGCAGTTATGATTTATGATTTATTTATATAATTCGAAATGAATTTAATTTTCATAAGGCAAAGAGATAATTACGTGACTGAAGTGTTAAATATTATGAATAAAATTAGAAAGATTAAAGTTACATTAAAGAGTAGACCAACCTTTGAAGGTGCTGGTGTTCGATTAAAACGCGCTTTTGGATATGCAGATTCATCATTAGACCCTTTTTTACTTCTTGATGATTTTCATTCAGATGATCCTAGAGATTATATTGCAGGATTTCCTTGGCATCCTCATCGTGGGATAGAAACTATAACTTACATGTTACATGGTAATGTTGAGCATGGTGACAGCTTAGGTAATGGTGGAGTTATTGAAGCAGGTGACATTCAATGGATGACAGCTGGATCAGGTATAATACATCAAGAAATGCCAAAAAAGAATAATAAAGATACATTGCTTTGGGGATTTCAACTTTGGGCTAATCTGCCAGCTTCGCATAAAATGATGGATCCAAGATATCGAGATATAAAAGAGTCTCAAATTCCAGAAATCTCTTTGGATGACAACAAAGTTAAAGTTAAGATAATTTCTGGGATATTAAATGGAGTTAAAGGACCAGTACAAGATATTATAACTGACCCTGAATATTTAGATGTTACTATAAGCCCAAATTCGGAATTCATTCATCCTATTGGAGAAGGATATAATGTATTTGCTTATGTAATTGAAGGTGAAGCATATTTCGATGACAACAAAGAAGAATTAGTGAGAAAAGAAACATTAGTAATCTACCGAGACGGAGACGTTGTTAAGATTAACACAGATAAAGAAAAAGTTCGATTTTTATTAGTATCTGGAAAACCTTTGAAAGAACGTGTTGCTTGGCGTGGACCTATTGTAATGAATACTGATGAAGAATTGAGGATCGCTTTCGAAGAATATCAAAACGGCACTTTCATTAAATATCAAAAAGAAGTAATTGCATGATTTTTTTATCTTCTTCTATTATTTGTATAATTTTAAATGACTTGATTATTATCAGTTATATAAATTTCCTAAAGTGAATATATATGGAAGAAGAAATCTCTTCAGACCTTAGAGAAAATATCCATAAGAATGTTGATAAAGTATTTGATAAATGGCTTGAAAGGGCTTCGAAAGGTGAGTCCATAGAGGGAATAATCAAAAGCCTTATGGTTGAGAAAGTAATGAATGTCCTTGGAGCAGTAATAAGAAGGACTGTTGTAAAAAAGGTAGCAAAAAGAGCAGTAAAGAAAACAGTTGATCGATACTGGGAAAAAAATCGAGCAAATATTCAAGAAAAAATCAAAAATTTATAAGTTTTTTATTCTTTTTTTAAGAGAATCTGTCTAACATTGAGAATTCATTTTCAACAATCTCATGATTTAATAGGTGTATAATAATATCCAGAAATGATTTTAAGATTTTTGATACCCATCTTCATACATACGGCGTTTTCCTTGATCCTCATGAAGATATCATAAGCTATATGGACTATTATAATGTCCAGAAAGCAATTTTAACTACTATAAATAGGGCAAAAATACATAAAAGACAGAAGGATATTGCCTCAGATTCAGAAGGAAAAGATAAAATGATTAAACTTCTTGAAAATTTTAAAAATATACAACCTAAAGGTCAACTTTCCCATCAAGATGTCATAGATATCTCCAAAAAAGCTCCAGAAAGATTCTATAAATTTTTTTGGTTTAATCCCATATTAAACCCCGAGGAAGAAGAAAATAGTTATAAAATTTTAGAAGAACATTTTAAAAAAGGATTTTGTGGTGTAAAAATACATTCTGCGTTTAATTTAATAAATTTTCCGCGTGATATATTAAAATTGATAAGATTTATGCAAGATTATGATAAAAATATCTTATTTTATATTCATTCCCTTCCAAAAACTTCTCTCTTTAGAGGAATATCTCCTAAAGATATCGCTAAGGTAGCGAAGAAATTTCCTGAATTACGTTTAATTGTGGGCCATGCTGCATATAGTATGGAATATGCTATTGAAATTGGTGTTACATTAAAGAATTATGAAAATGTTTTTTTTGAGACTTCATTATCTGCTTCTTTAGGTATTTATAATTTGATTAAGACAGTTGGACATAAAAAAATCCTATATGGTAGCGATTCTCCTACTACGTCAACTCTAGCTATTGAAATTGATAAAATTATTACATTACCAAGGATCTCAAAAGAAATAAAACAAGATATTTTATACAATAATGTATCAAACCTACTGAAGATTTAACTATAAAATTAATATTCTTTAAACCGTTTATTAACAATTGGATTTGATTTTACAAGGTTTTCTTGATTTTATAAAAGTTATTAAGTTTCGAGAAACAATATCGCTTTACCATTTTGTTACTTAACGAATTTATTAAAGAATTAATTTTTTATTTACTTATTATTAAATTGTGAGATAATTTAATAATGTACCATTTTTTATTTGCATTTTAATAATAAATCAATTAAAAGGCGAATCCTATTTTTTTTTAATAACAAATAATAAAAATCTAAAGATGATTAAGTGAGTTATTTAAGGGACAATAAACTCTGGGAAGAAGAAGACAATTTAAATTGGGATGTTATAGAAATTTCGAAAGTTGACGACAAAATTATTAAGAGATTAATTGATAATCTAAAGTTAGAAACATCTGATTTATCAGAGAACTTTTTTATATCTTTTGAAAGTCTTTTAAAACTTGGAAATAAGATAGAGCCTGTAATTGATTCATTTATCGAAGAAACAACTGAAATTCATAATTGCAAAGTCGATACTTTCAATTTTATTTTGGATTTTGTTAAAAACAATACTTTAAAGTATGTTCTAGTACCTCAATTATATCATCCCGATTTTATTACAAGAGCCAGAACTGTATTGAAACTTGAACAAGCAGGTGATACAAGTTATCTAAATTTTATATTACCTTTATTAAATGATCCTGACGATTCTGTTCGTTGGTCAGTAATCCGGTTCTTGAATAATCATAACCATCTTTTAAAAAATCCCTTAGTTTATAAGGAAATAAAATGTTATATTGGAAAGGAATTAAATCCCGTAATTCGGGAAAAAATGAAAGAATTGTTTAAAAAAGTATGAAATAAGCTCTCTTTTAATCCTATATTTTTTTTATAAATTGTTAATAAATTTAAGTACAAATGTCTTAAGTAATGGAGTTAAAGTTTAAGCATTTCGAAAATAAAATATTCTAACTTAAAGAATGTTAAGATTCAGTTTTATGAAGAATTAGAGAATGTATGTGTTAAAAACTATAACAAAAAAAAATTCATACTATATTTAAAAAGTTGAAATTCATTAAGGTAATATTGCAAGAGGTATAATAATATAAATATTTAAATTGATTTAATTACCTAATTACTTCAAGGTTTAATTAATATTATAATAAAGGATTAGCTGGTTTAATAAAAGATTAGTAGGGTAATGAAAATTGGCTTCATATGATTATACATTCAAAGTATTGCTTTTAGGGGATGCTAGTGTCGGTAAAACCTCTTTTACGAAAAGATATTGTTATAATATATTCAAT
This sequence comes from Promethearchaeota archaeon, assembly GCA_013375485.1. Classification (GTDB taxonomy): domain Archaea; phylum Asgardarchaeota; class Lokiarchaeia; order Sigyniarchaeales; family SOKP01; genus Loki-b32. The sequence goes on from JABXKB010000105.1 coordinate 12,403, forward strand.
CCAAGTGAGAGATTAACTATTGGTGTTGATTTTCATGTTAAAACGATCGAAATAAGCGATAGACGAATTAAGTTACAATTATGGGATGTTGGAGGAGAAGAACGTTTCCGATTTTTATTACCCACATACTGTCTTGGCGCAAATGCAGCATTTTTATTATATGATATTACTAGGCCTTCTACATTGGATAATGTGAATGAATGGATTACTATTGTCAGGCAGAAAGGCGGTTCTATCCCAATCATGCTTGTTGGTTCAAAATTAGATCTTGAACAAGCTCAACGGCAAGTTCAAAGAGATTATGGGATACAAATCGCTGAAAAAAATGACATGGCTAGTTTTGTAGAAATTTCAGCTAAAGAAAATGTTAATGTAGATGACGCTTTTAAAGTTCTTACTGAACTCACATTAGACCGAATGAGTAAATAGGTGATATAATGGAAGATATCGAATATTTGCCTCTTAGCCAATTGTTCGATTCAATTGGCATCATTGAAAAAGGTATTGAAAGGATATACCATTATCTCCTATTAAATAAAAGAATAGATAATTTAAAAGAAGTGTGTGATCAGTTTAATCTCTCATTAAAAAGAGGGTATAAGATCTGCTCGGTATTAAGTGATCTAGGACTTGTACAAATTTATGATAGACCTATGAAAATCCACATTGCTACACCGATAATGACTTTATGGCAAAATTTAATCCAAAAACGAATTGGGGACCTTAGAAATCAGCTCCATCAAAAAAGAGATAAATGTGAATCTGCTATTGAAGATTTCACTAAAAAATATGAATTGGATGAGCAAATAATTCAAGAGCCTGTTGAATTTATTAGCTTCAGCGTTAGTAATTTTGATGAATCATATCACCATTTCTTAGCTCAAAGTGAATGTAAAATTGCGATTGGTATAAGATACGACAATCCATTACAATTACTGATCCAAGAAGATCGTTTTAAGAATCTTCCCGAAGATACTAGAACTTCAATGAGTGTAGGAATGAATAGAATTAAGGACAATCTTATAAATATAAATGTTCAGGTCATCTTTAATTCTGAGGTTGCTAAAGATCTTCTAATGAGTAAAGAATTTGAACTTTTCACTAATCATGTAAAACCATTCAATATGGAGTTTAATAAAATAGACATTCATGTTACGGATGAAGCATTTAGCAATTTC
>JABXKB010000393.1 GCA_013375485.1 Promethearchaeota archaeon
TCCTTCTTCCTTTTGCCAATCGTGATTGTTAGATTTAAAATTCATATCATGCATTTTTTGACTTGGTTCAGTAGGTCCAAGTTTTTTCATTTCCCCTTTAATAATCACTCTTCCACCTTTAATTACTAAAGCACTTATTTTCCCCCGAGTCCCACTTAGGATACAACCTTTAATTTCATTACCCCATTCTTGAATATAATCTTGTACAAGCCAAGATCCCCACGAATGTCCTATTAGGAATAATGGGAGATTAGGATTTTCTTTCTTAGCAATTTTTGATAATTCATAAACATCATTTAATACACCCCTCCATCCACTAGGTCCTAGAACACCTGCATTATCCTTCAATGTGGCTTCAGTTAGATCGCCAGCGGTTAGTCCATGACCTGGATGATCATTTGCATAACAAATATATCCTTCTTTGCATAAAGTATCTGCTAAATGTGTATATCTTTTAGCATGTTCCGCTAATCCATGAATCATCTGTACAATAGCTTTAGGTTCAGAATCTGGTTCCCATTTATATACAAAAATCTCAATACCGTCTTGATCTGTAAATGTAAATGTAGAACTTTTCATAATTTCATCCTTATTTGTAATTTTTAAAAAACAAGTAATTAATTATTTTATAATTTCATTTATATTTTCGTTATAAATAAAACTTTCATTTATTAAATCTATGAATGAAAAAATACTCATTACTGGGCCACCTAGATGTGGTAAGTCTATACTTATCTCTAAATTAATTAACTATTATACTAATGAGAAGAATTTTACTATATATGGTTTTTTAACACCTGAGATTAGAGAAAGTGGTAATCGGATTGGTTTTGATATTGTAGACATTTATTCTGGAAAAACTTCTCAACTAGCAAGAGTAGGTGATTTCAAAACAAAATATAGAGTTGGAAAATATAATGTTTTTATTGAGGAATTTGATAAATATATTGGAGATAATTTAAGTTTAGAAGGAAAAAGAGCTAATTTGATTGTAATTGATGAGATAGGAAAAATGGAACTATTTTCAAAAAAATTTCAAAATTTCATAAAAAACATATTTACTTCAAAAATGCCTGTTTTAGCTACGATAGGTTTGAAATTGAACCATCCTCTAAAAAATTATCTTTTGAATCTCCCTTCTATACTATTATTGAACTTAGATAGGCGAAATTCTCAACTTATATTTGAAAAAGTAATTGTATTAATACCCTAAATTAATAATTAAAATAGGGCTTAATTTTCTTTTCACAAAACTTTAAATTTAGATTCTTTTTATTTTAATAAATAGCATAAGCACATTGATTTATAAAGGGATATAAGCACTTTTTCAATATTGGTGATAAAAACTGAAATGGAAATGTGACAAATGTGGACATGAATTTGAACGTGAAGACTTTCCAGAGGAGGGTTTCAAATGCCCAGAATGTGGAGATACCGATTGTACTTTTACTTTAGCAGATTAAATTAATTTTTTAAATAATTTTTTATCCGTATCAAGTTTACCTTTATATAATGATTTAACTTTAGAATTGAATAATTTTGAAAGATAGAATAAATTCAATCCATTAGTAAATAATTTAATCATATGTTTGTTGACCTATAACGTCTATTTTACTACTATGTGAAAATTTATAAGTCCGAAACTAGGTTAGATTCGTATGAGATTTAATAAAAAATATAAACGGGGTTTATTTTTACTAATTTTACTTCTTTTAATAACTACAAGTATCTCATTCATTACATTTAAACCAAAAAACAATATCTCTAATGAAAATTCAGTTTCCCTTAGCGCCACAGAAGATTTTTATGAACCGAATAATAACTATACTACTGCATTTGATCTTACAAACTATTATAGCATGTGGTTAAGTTCAATCGACGGATTAGGTGCTCAACATGATGATGATTGGTATCAGATAGATGTAGCTCCTGAGTTTGGGCATTTGATCATAGAATGTAGTTTTTCCAATATGTCAGGGAATATTGATATGGATCTTTATGATGGTTCTGACCCTTTTAATCCGGTAGCAACAAGTTGGACAGAGAATGATGATGAGTATATATATTATAATTTACCATGGAGCGGTATTTATTACATTAAGATTCATGGTCTAAATAATACTAATAATTATGATTTAAGGTGGAGGGGAGATGATATATATGAAGAAAATGATGACTTTTGGAACTCAAGGTGGGTTAATCCAAATTTTTATCCTAATCTGAAGATTATAGATTATGATGAGGATTGGTTTCATATTTATTTAAATTCTGGTGATACAATCGATGTTAGTATTTTCTTCAATCATGATGATGGTAATTTAGAGTTGGAGCTTTTTGATCCAGATTATAACTACACAATTGGATCCTATTCCAGTAACAGTTCTAATTATGAAGAAAAATTCTTATATACTGCAGGTGTATCAGGGGATTGGCGGATTCGTGTATATCGCATATCTGGAAGTATTGATGTATCTTATGATCTAGATATATGGTTAAATGTAGGAGATGATTGGATGGAAGAGAACGATGAATATTGGGGTGCTCACTGGGTTGATGCCAAATATTATCCTGATCTAATGATTATGGGAGATGATGAGGATTGGTTTAGAACTTATTTAAATTCTGATGATGCAATCGATATTAATATTTATTTTGACAACTATCAAGGCAATTTAGAATTAGAATTTTATGATCCGAACGATTCCAATAATCTTCGAGATGGATCTTATTCTGATACTAATAATGAATTTATCTCTTTTACTGCAGATGTCTCAGGGGATTGGCGTTTTCGAATATATCATGCTGATGGAAATTCTAATGTACAATACAATTTGGAAATAAGGATAAATGGGATGATAGGAGGAGATGATCCTTATGAATATAACAACGATTTCTATGAAGCATACGATCTACATGATGATGAACGAAGGTGGTTATCTAATATCCATGGATTAGCAGTTCAAGGAGATGATGATTGGTATAGGATTGACGTAACACCCGGATTCCAAAATTTGATTGTTAACCTTAAATTTGACCGATCTCGCGGAAATATAAATGTCGATATCTATAAGCTGGAGGGAATGCATAGTACTACCTGGATAACGTCAAATTATTCGATGACAGGCGATGACAGGATTGATATCAATTGTTCTCACATAGATCCAGGTATCTATATGATCCAAGTACGTGGTGACTATTCAGGATTGGAATATAACCTTTGGTGGGATGATGAACGAACTGATAATAGACTTGATGATAATTATGAAGAGAATGACGACTTAATGTCAGCTTATGATCTTTCATTTCACCAATCTGAGCCTCTATGGAGGATTAATGGGACAGCTCTACAAAAAGATAATGATTGGTATAGAATCTATGTTGAATCTGGATTTGA
>JABXKB010000106.1 GCA_013375485.1 Promethearchaeota archaeon
GCGTATATGTACCATTATCATGAGGTGTAACTGTATATGGATTTATCCAATCTGTGGTTATATTTACAGGCCAAATGAAAGCACCTGTTATTGCTCCAGTGACATTTATTTGACAAATAAAATAATTGTTTCCCATTGCACTTAAAACTACATGAGGGACTTCCAATTCTAGAGGTTGAGCAATTATTTTCAAATGGATTAAGTCTTTAGCATAGATATCTTCATAATATCCATTTGTGGCATTAAAAGAGAAGTAATAATTTCCTAATTCCAGGAAACTTGTGTCTAAATCAGTAATATAAATTCCCAACCCCTGATATGCCATTATTCCGGATACTCCATATGTAGAATTATAAGTAATAGATCCAAATGGAATTGCTTCATTAAAATCTGAATCTGTAAAATTTACTTTTAATAAGAGAGGATCCCCAGCATACAGCTCAAAATAATTATTAACAGCCGTTAAACTTGTTCTATGTATCACTTCAAATTTTAACAAAGAATATCCTACGTGTGTCATATTTTCATTAAGATCATGCCATATAATTTGAGCAGAATATTCACCACTAACTGCACTTTTTCCATTTAATGTTATCTCTGAAAATTCATAGGTTCCATCAGGGTCAACTAAAACATCCGTTTCTTGATACCACAATGTTTCATTTGGAAAGTATACTTTAAGTGAAACATTAGTATTTTGGATAATGGGAATTAAAGAATTCTTTACAGTTCCATTAATTTTCAGTGTATCAAGAATGTGAAATGTAGCATTTTTTTGCCATTCTGAATTTGATTTCCTGAAGATTATTGCTTCTTCAACATAATTCGGAGCTTCTGCTATAATTTTCCATATACCATCGGATATTATATCATTTGGAATCGTTAGAGTAGAATTTCCATAACCCACACCAATAGTATCATTTATTCTATCATTAGAATATGGATCTATTACATGGGTTACGTTCCAGTTTATTGGTTTTGAAATATTAGAATAAAAGTTATTGGTATAAGTACCTGGAATTGATATTGGAACATACATCGTCCAGTTATAAGTTGTTTTATTTTCAATAGTAAATTCACTTCCTATTAAGCTGGTAAGTTGTCTTCTTGTATAAGATTGAGAAGTGGCAGAACCTTCGCATTCTGAAAAAATTATTAATGTACCTGTAGAATTTGATTCAAATCCAAATCTATACTCCTTTCCGCCAATATCTCCACTCCAGCTATTAAATAATGTTACTTTTCCGTTGCCATAATCAATATTACTAATTGGTGTTGATATAGAATGTTCATAATCAGTTATTTTAAGATTAATCTGAGTCGGTTTTGCTATTGTTTGCAGAGTTAATGTAAAATTGTCAATAAAAAGTGTTAAATTCTTATTTGGATTAATAATATCTCTAATATCAATATTAAAATCAACTTCTAGAGCGCCAGGAGGATTAAAACCATGTAATTCGGGAAAAAATGAAAATTCTCCTCTTTCCCAAGTATTATTTGCAATGTTTAATATTTTTGGATTAAGAAATTCTACGTCTATTCCATTTAATTTAAATGAGCAAGTAAATCTACTTTGGAAACTATCAGCAATCCATGTGCTATAATCAATAAATTTATATTGAAAATTTAGATCCCAGTATCCGTATGGAATTTCTTCGCGATCTAAATAACATGAATAATTTAAATAAGAATCCACGCCATTCCAAGACGTGGGACCACTTGTAAGATGTTTAACAGTTAATGTAATTGAATCATTATAACCTAAGGGATTTTGATACCATTCAGATTCTACATAATCGGCATGCAGTTCGGAATCAGTAGCATTTGACCATCGATCTGAATCTATAGGATCATCAAACGTCTCATTAGTCCATAAATTATCGTATTCAAAAATATTAGTTATAGACCAGTTGATCTGATTAGCTTGCCACTCATTAGGAACAATAATCGTGGCATTTTCATTGTTTGAAACGTTGATATCATTACTAACAAAATATGCTTGAGCAAAATTAGTTATATTTTGAGCTTTTCCTACTCCAGAATATTCAGATAAAGAAGATTGACTTAATTCTAACTCAGCATCATAATTAAGCTTATGATCCTGATTGATATTTGCATATTCGCTAAAATTATCATTTACTTCCAGATTAAAGTTAAATAGATATATAAAACTCGAAATAAATAATATGCTCGATAAGATAAAACCTAATTTTCTAAGATCTTTTGAAATGTTAATCCACCTTTCAGTTGAGTGAACTGAATTTTTTAACCCTATAAATCAACCTGTTTATTATGAAATTATATTTAGAATAATTATAAAAATTTTTTAGTTATAAATTATTTATTCTATTAGAAAATCATAAAAATTTTGCTATTTAAATTATTATTGGCTTATCTAAAATTTATCCTTAAATAATTGAAATCTTATAAAAACAACCAAAAAATCTCTATTATAAATTTTGACCTTCCATTAAGGTCTTTAGATTAATTTCTAATTTTTTTCCTGAGAAATATTCATTCAGGGCGTTCTCAACTGCTTCTATTTTTATTGGTAAGAATCTCAAAATATATCCTAAAATAACAATATTCATAGCTTTTAGATTACCAGTAGATTTTACTGCAATTTCATTAGCAGGAATAAAATGAATGTTCTCTGAATTCTCATATAAACTTTCTAATGTATACTCTAAAGGAGGGTATTCTGTGTCAAATTCATGTTTCTCATAGGTAGAAATTATTAAATTTGTACTTTTGTCTGGTTTAACATACTTTAAAACATCCAAGATGCAACTTAATTCTAAAGCGATTATCATATCGGTTGTGCCTATAATTGGTATTGGAGCATGTTGTTCCTTCCCAAAACGAAGGAAACATGTTACTTTTCCCCCTCTCTGGCTGAGACCATGAGTCTCAGAAGTTATAACTTTGTATCCTTCAATCATTAAAGCATTACCTAAAATTTGTAATAGTTTGATTAATCCTTGTCCACCTAAACCGGTAAGCACTATAGTATAACTATCAATATCCATTATAGCTCCTCCGTTTTAATGGCATTATTTGGGCAAATTTCTTCACATATGCCACAACCTAAGCATAGGTTTGGATCAATATAGGCATTTTCTTCTCTTGAATCAATAGCAGGACATAAAAATTTACTGAAACAGATACCACAATTATTACATAATTCAGAATCAATAATTCTTATAGTTGGTACTTGTCTTTTAATTGATTTCTGAATACATTCGTCCTTAATAACGATAACGTGTAAATTTTTGTTTTTTATAACATCTAGCCCCTTTTCATAAATAAGTTGTCTTAACTGAGTAAAATATTTCTCATCATTATTTTCATAATGGTTAATTACATTTACATAAACCCCTGTACCACGTAGAAAATCTTCTAAATTTATAGCTTTCTTGGTGTTTCCTTCTTTGTAGTAACGGGTATCGCTCCCTGGATTTGGTTGTTGTCCTGTCATCCCGATCCACCCATTATCTAAGATTAATACTAAAATTGGAGTTTTATTATATATCCCATTTAAAAGTGCTGGTATTCCAGAATGAAAAAAAGTTCCATCTCCTATAATTGCTATATTAAGGCTTTCACTCGTTTGAGCAACTCCTTGGGCTATCGCTATACTAGAACCCATACAATACTTAACATTAGCAAAAGAAAAGGGGGTTAAGGCTAAAAGGGTATAACACCCAATATCTTGGAAAAAATAAATAATTTTTCCTGTATTTGAATTAATTTTTTTAACTGCTTTTTGTAATGCATATCCAGTTGTTCTATGAGGACATCCTGCACATAATATAGGTCTCCTCGTCAAAGTGTTATACATTTTCTTATTAATTTGTTTTAAATCTATTCTTATTTCTAAATTTGCAATTCTTGATAATGCTAAAGCTATTTTAGTTGTATTTAATTCTCCTACCATAGGTAGTAATGTATTTTCTTTAGAGTAAGAAAATGGATCTTTCCCATGAATTTTCACATTAAGCATATTTTTTTGAGCGATTGCTAATATTTGTGTTTCGAGAAAAGTATCATTTTCTTCAATAATAAATATCTGTTTAAATCGTTTTAGAAATTCCACTATTTTCCTTTCTGGAAGTGGATTTATGAAGCCAATCTTAAGTATCGGTGCCTCAAGTTCCAGAAAATCTAAAGCCTCGCATACATAACTATAGGAGACTCCACTAGTTATTATTCCTAAATCAAATTGATTTTCTGCATTTTCATTAACAATTTTGTTTAATGAGATATTCTCCGACATTTCTAATGCTCTTTTTAACCTATTGTATATATGTTCTTCTTTTAACTCTAAAAAATAAAGTCTTAAAGCAACATTGACTTCTTTTGATAAATCAAACTCGACTTCAATCCCAGATGGTTTTATATCTCCAATTACTACATTACTCCGGGCATGAGAAACCATTGTAACGGTCCTTATAATTACTGGAAGTTTCAATTCTCTTGATATTTTAAATGCTTCTTTAGTAAATTCTAAACATTCCTGAGGATTGCTAGGTTCTAATGCCGGTATTTTAAATATTTTCAAAAAATATCGCGAATCCATTTCTACAGCACTCGAATGTTGTTGTGGATCATCCGCAACTAAAATAACCATTGCTGAATTCTTATTTTTTGGACGTGTAGTTGCAAGAGCAAATAATGGATCGGAAGCTACATTTAAGCCTACATTTTTCATGCCAACCATAGCTGCTGCACCTCTAGCATACGCAGCACCTGCAACTTCCATCGCTACTTTTTCATTAATACTGCTTTCCACCCATTTCATTCCTACTTCTTTGTAAATTTCCATGAAAGTTTCTCCAACTTCTGAGCTGGGTGTGCCTGGATAATAGGTGTAGACATCAATACCGCTTTCTAAAGCACCTCGAACTATTGCCTCATTGCCTAAATAGAACTTTTCATCTCCCGGTTTTCCTTTAACAATTTTGTTATAACTCATTTTCTTGAAAAATTAAAATCTAAATTTATTTCTATATAGTTATTAAATAATTAACTTCAAATTTTTGTATCATTAATTCCTTATTAAGATACTTCCTCATTAGAGTAAGTATTAATCGTTATTTTAACATAAAAATTTAAAACAATAATTACTTAAATCCTTCATATTATCCAAAAAACTTTAAATTAAAAATCTAAAAATTAAAGAGTAGTTTATAATGGGAAAAGGTGGAGCTGTTTTGGGGTTAATAGGAATACTCTTAGGTGCTGGAGGACTTGGATTTGCATTTATAATTTGGAATACTCAAAATAACATCCAATCACAGATTATTGGATTAACCCCACAGAATATTTGGTATCGATACTATGATGATACATTCGATGTCGATTCTCCTTTAACCTATATGCCAATTCCAAATATGTCTTTAAGCATTGATTTAACAACTCAAACTTCGATTTACCTTTTATTTACGTGTACTGCCTTAATAACAGGAAATCTGGGCAGATCAGATGTAATAATTTATTATTACGTTGACGAAACTATTATAAGTTATCCAGTTGCTCGAGTTGGGGGTTTTGCAGGAAACTATTCATCTTATTTTCATTCGGTTTCGCTACAACATATGATTGTAGGATGGTCTGTTGGATCTCATAATATATCCATGTTTGCGCGTTCTACTGTTGATACGAATGATCTTCAATATTGTAGGTTAATAGTACAAAGCTTTCCGGTTTAACCAAAAAAATAGTATAAAATAATAAATTCTTTTTTTTTTAATTTAATTAAAGGTAAAAGTTGATAAATTATAACTAATAGCAATATTCAGGTGCTAAGGAGTAAGGATAGAGTAGTTGTACAGATTTCCTCAATTCATAACATAGATGACATTCATTAACAAACCTTTGATTTTTCTGAAATCCTTGTTCATTAGCAAGTTTTATTAGTCCTATAGGTCCTTCCTTCGAAACAATTGATAAAATAGGATGCTTATCGACATCATAATCTTGTAAAATTTTGGTAAGAGATTGGATTTTGGTATTCCCAATACAGATTCCAGGACAAAGCGTAACATTACCTTCACAATCAATTTCAATAGTTGCGGGATTTTGAAGATGCCCTTCTATCCAAAAGGGTACAGGACAATTTCCTGTTGGTATTTCTGCCATTAGGTTTAAATATTCTGTTAAATCTGTACCGCGGCCTTCTACACTCATAGGAAATCTGTGAAATTCTACACCTTCTATATCCCCTAAAATTTCTAAATTTTTTTTTGTTATTTGATTAAAGTAATTATCAGCAGAAACATTATCAACAAAATAACTGTCTACATATATCTTCTCAAATCCTAAAGCTGTTGCTGCTTTAAGGGCATTTTTAACATATTTTAAAGGGATAAATTCTTGATGAAAAAAATCAGAACTGAATGTCAGTACAGTTAATCCAACTTTCTTCAATTTTTCTAATTTCTTCTTCGCAAATACATCATTTTTTGCCCAAAAACTATTTGTAATAACTCCCAATCGAGGAATATCCAAATTTCTAGCTTCTTTTATAATATACTCTAAACTATTAAAATATAGAAATGGTTCACCTCCATGAACCCAAACAGACTGTAACGGGTGCATTTTTGTCAATCCTTTTAAATATCCTGAGGATTCTTTTGGTCTAATGAACCCAACACGGTCTGGCCCTGATTTATAACTACAGTGCTGACATTTTGCGGGACATTTAAATGTAAGAAGAAAGTCTACATTCTTCACTTGCAATAGAGAATCACCCTAAGTAAAGAATTATTCATGAATATATTAAATTTCTGAGTTTTACATTTTAGAAAAAGTAAGTATCCTTTCTTCTTTTATTTGTAAATAATAAAATAATCCAAAATCGAAATTATCCATATGAATTTGAGAAATCCCATGATACTATTGAGGAGAAAGCTAAAAAAACTTTAAGTATGGGAAAAGAACATAGTGTTAATTATGTTTTTGTACCTAGTATTCCCGAGAACCAGATAAAAGTCATCCAAACATTCAAAGAATTTTAATGAATTTGTAAAAGATGTGATTAGAAACTTTTTTTTAAATTATTCTAATTTCAGATAATTTTTTAATTTTCTTTAATTTTAAGAAATGTGGATATTACAATTATTCTCTTAACCTATGGGATATTATTTCTCGGTGAACTAGGGGATAAGACTCAGTTAATAGTATTTAATTTAGCTTTAGAATACAAGAAATTTTATAAAGTTGGGATAGGGGTCACTATTGGATTTGCACTCTTGGTAACCATTGGTGTTTTTTTTGGAGTGGTTATTACTCAATTTGTTCCAATCTTCATAATTTCAATAATTTCGGGAGTTGTATTTATCATAATAGGAATTTTAGAAGCACGAACTCTCAAGGAACTATATTCAGAGAGAATAACTAAAGATCTTATTATTTCAAGTAATGAAAAAAAACAGGAAACAACTGAAGATAAAAAAGATTTACCATCAAAATTTTCTAAATTTAAAAATAATCCCTATTTAGCAGGTTTTGTATACATATTTTTAATGGAGTTAGGAGATAAAACCCAAATTTTGACAATTACTCTTGCTTCAAGATACACCCTCCCTTTTGAGGTTTGGGTAGGATCTTTTCTAGCTTTAATCTCTGTTGCATGGATAGGAATTCTTTTTGGAGCTTTCATTGCCCAGAAGGTTCCTATATTCTATCTAAAATTAATCTCTACATCTATCTTTATTTTTGTAGGGATCTTAATTTTAATAACTTCTTTTTAATTTGTAATATAGACTTTTTCTAGTAGCAATATTTAGGAGCTAAGAAAGGAGAATAATTTGGCTGTAAAAATTATAATCCAAATTTTTAAAATTTCTTAACGATTTCTAAAATTAATCTAATTATTGAAGAGAGAAATAAAAACTAATGACAATTTTATTAAATCCAAAAAAGCATGATCGCTATTATCCCGATGAGAAATCTAAGGAGATTATGCTTAAAACTATTAATTTTTTCGAAAAGAAGGGGAAAGCAAAGCTAAAAGAAGATTATCACGAAAGGGTGTGGTATTCTGATTTTATTGAGTTTCAAAAAAACAACAATATATTTTCACAGCTTCTAACACCCACTCCATATGGTGATGATGAGAATTATCGTTGGGATACTTGGCGTATTTGCGAATTTAACGAAATTCTAGCATTTTATGGTCTTAATTATTGGTACACTTGGCAAGTCTCCATTCTAGGACTTGGTCCCATATGGATGAGTAAGAATGAGGAAATGAAGAAGAAGGTAGCCCAATTACTTAGAGAAGGAGCGATATTTGCCTTTGGTCTTTCAGAAAAAGCTCATGGTGCCGATATTTATGGAACTGAGATGAAGCTTACACTACAAGAAGATGAAACTTATCTGGCTAATGGAGAGAAGTATTATATCGGTAATGGTAACGAAGCAGAGATGGTTTCAAATTTTGGTAAACTCGCTGATATGGATGGTAATATCCCTCCATATGACATGAAAAATAAAGAGCAATATGTATTTTTTGTAGCAAATTATAAACACAAAAATTATGAACTGAAAAAAAATGTCTGCGATAGCCAAAACTTTGTAGCAAATTTTGCTCTACATGATTATCCCATAACTGAAGAAGATATTCTTTCTAAAGGAGAAGATGCATGGAATGCTTCACTTAATACGGTAAATATTGGTAAATACAATTTAGGTTGGGCTTCAATTGGCATTTGTACGCATGCATTTTATGAAGCTATTCATCATGCTTCTCATCGTAGATTATATAATATGTATGTTACTGATTTTCAACATGTTAAACAAAATTTTACAGATGCCTATACACGGTTAGTCGCTATGAAATTATTTGGATTAAGAACTGCTGATTACATGCGCATAGCTTCTAAAAAAGATCGGCGTTACCTACTTTATGCTCCCGTAATGAAAATGAAAACTACAACAGAAGGAGAGGAAGTTATCAATCTCCTATGGGACGTTATTGCGGCAAAGGGTTTTGAGAAAGATATGTATTTCGAGAATGCAGCTATGGATATTCGTGCTTTACCAAAACTCGAGGGGACAGTTCATGTGAACATTGCTTTAATTTTGAAGTTCATGCTAAATTTCTTCATGAATCATAAGAATTATGAGGAAGTTCCTCGACAGGACAATATTAAAAATGATGATTTTCTTTTCAATCAAGGACCAGCTCGGGGATTAGGACGAGTTCGCCTTCACGATTGGAAACCTGCTTTTGAGAAATATAATTTACCCAATGTTAAAATTTTCTTGGATCAAATTAAACTATTCAACCTTTTTGGAACAAAAGCAACTCCCAGTGTAGAACAACAGAAGGATATGGATTTTATGCTCTCTGGAATTGGTCATATCTTTGCTCTTGTAGTTTATTCTCATCTTATTATCGAGAATGCTCACATCTACGAAATTGATAATGATACTATAGATCAAATATTCGACTTTCTCATAAGAGATTTCTCTAAATATGCATTGAATCTATATCATAAATCTAGCACTACACCTGAGCAGATGGAGTGGTGTTTAAAGATGATTAAAAAACCTAATGTAGATCAGGAGAGATTTAATAAAGTCTGGAACATCGTACACAACCTTAAAGACGCATACCAGATGAATGATTAAAGATTTTACACTTAATTTTAAATTTTAATTTTTCCACAAATAGCTAATTTCAATTTTTAATTATAAAAAAAATTGATTTGTTCTATTTTTAAAGAAATGGTTTCACCAGGAAGAAGATTTATATGCATAAATATCTATCTAGATAAATGGATTTCTTAAGAAAATATATCTTAATAGAAAATTTTACTTTAAAATTGAAGTATAAAAATGAAAAAAAAAGTAAAAAAAAAATTCATTTTTCTGAAAACCAGGTTTAAATCTGAAGATTCAGTAAAATCCAATAAAGGATTCAAGTTTATTTTGGATCTAAGAAGTCCATTTATGTTCCCATCAGTAGACATAGGATATTATCTCAAGTCTATTAATGTAAATCCTTATAAAAAAAGAAAAAATGTTGAAGTTAATAATACTAAAAAATCTGAAATCGATTTATAATCTTACTTTCGGTTTTAAAGAGACAAATCTGTAGGGAAGCGCTTTATAAAAATAATGCTGACATTCTAAGAGATATTCAAACGGAAGAAATAAATCTACATGCTTAATTTATACAAGATAGCGCACCATTTATAAAGTAAGAAATGATAATATTAAATTTTTAAATCCCGTAAAAAATTTTATAAATTCTAATCTAAAGTTAAATTATTACGTTAAAATCTAACCTCTCGAAATTGAAATTAAATTTTTCTTATTTATTTTAAAAATAAGGAGTTAATTATGGAGTTTAAAGAAAAAGTTGTGATAATAACGGGAGCTAGTGGAGGGATTGGGAGTGAAACGGCTCGAATTTTTGCAAAAAATGGGGCAAATATCATTATCAATTATCTATCATCTCCTAAGAAAGCAGAAGAAACATTAGAACAAGTTAAAAGTTTAGGAGTAGAAGCCATAAAAATAAAAGCTGATATATCTAAACCAAATGAAGTACAAAATATGATCACTAATACAATAAAAGAGTTTGGTAAAATTGATGTTTTAGTGAATAATGCTTCAAAACATCCTCCTCCAATATTTAACTTCCATACACCTGATTGGGATCTATGGAAAAAAATGGTACATACAAACATTTTGGGAATAATTATCTGCTCTCATTTTGCTTTTCCTTATTTAAGAGAATCTAACGGGAGTATTATAAATATTGTAATGGACCATGATCCAGGAGGTTTAGGTTATGTATTAACTAAAGCTGCAGGTACTCCATTAACAAGAGGATTAGCCAAAAAATTAGCACCAGTAAGAGTAAACGCTGTATCCCCAGGAGTAATTGAAACGTGGGAGATGAGTGAAGAAGAGAAAAATGAATGGTTAAAAACAATAATTATAAAAAGAATTGGTCACCCCATAGATATTGCTAGAGCAATCTTATTTTTAGCATCTGATGAGGCATCATACATTACTGGAGAAACACTCCATGTGGATGGAGGTCGTCAGTTATTAGTATAAATGAATACTAAAACAATTAAATAATCTAATATCGAAATATTAATATGAATAGTTTTGAAAGAATTTGGACAGTATTAAATCTTGAAGAACCAGACCGAATTCCAACTCATACAATAAATATCGATGGAAATGTTGCTGATAAAATCTTAGGAAAGCCTGAAAAAACGGCATTTGATGTTTTTGATGAGATGGAAAAAAAATATCCTAATGAGTGGGTTGATAAGATTAATCAAATCCTAGATGATATTGAAATATCGGTCTTTGCTAAAGCCGTCAGGGCTGGTCATAAATTAGGTTTTGATGGTGTAGGTATCCAATATATTCCATTTATTCTCGAAAGTCAAACTGAGATGACCGATATTTTTGGTAAAAGGCATAGATTAAGAAATATAGATGGAAACCCCTACCCTGATTATTATGGTGGATACATTAAGAATAGAGAAGATTGGGAAGCGTATCCTAAACCAGATTTGAAAGAAGAATACAGAAGAGCTAAAAAATTTTATAAAGGGGTCTATAGAAAGTGTCGTGATATCAAGGATGAGATTTGTATTTTTGCTCAAAATGCCCTCACATCCGTCTTTCCACCTGTCTGGCAGGGAATGGGAATGGCGTACTTTGCACGAGCCTTGAAAAATGATCCTAAATTAATTGAAGAACGTTTTCGATTTTGTACCGATTTCACATTAACGGTTTTCAAAGCATATGCTGATTGTGGAGCTAAGATATTTCTTGAGGGTGGAGATATAGCTCAAAAAAATGGCCCAATGATTAATCCAAAATATTTCAATGAATACCTACTTCCTTGCTTTAAAGAAGTATCAGAACAAATACATGATTGGGGCGGTAAATATATCTTACATACTGATGGAGACATCACAACTCTTTTAGATTTCATAGTTGACTCTGGTTTTGATGGACTTCAATGCCTTGAACCTCCCCTTGTTGATCCCTATTATGTAAAAAAAAAAGTTGGTGATAAATTATGTTTATCTGGGAATATTGATACAAAATACATTTTAGTAGATGCATCAAAAAAAGAAGTGGAACAAGCAGTTAAAGAAGCAATCTCCGCAATGGGTCATGGTGGTGGATTCCTGATATCTCCTGCTAATTTTCATCCAGGCATATCACCTGAACGATTAAAATGGATGATTGATGCCGCAAATAAATTTGGAGTATATCCATTAAAATCCCTTTAGAGTTAGTATAGTTATTATTTTATTATTAACTTAAAATATTATAAAAATCGAAAGTTTATGTGAAAACAAAATGGCTAGACCTAAGGTTATATTACCAGAAAATGGAATATCTGACGATATTCTCCTAAAAGAAATGGAAGAAATCAGTAAAGATGATATAAAATGGAGAGATGGAAAGGTTTGGAGCTTGGTTTATCATGCGACAGATGAACATACAGAAATGCTCAAAAAAGCTTATACCATGTTTTTCTCTAAGAATGCTTTAAGCCCGATTGCTTTTCCAAGTTTAAAGAGGTTTGAAACAGAAGTAGTATCCATGGCAGTTGATTTATTTAATGGAGATAAACGTTGCTGTGGAAGCATGACTTCTGGAGGGACCGAAAGCATTCTAATGGCAATAAAAACATATAGAGATTGGGCAGAAGAAAAATTTCCTAACATTAAAAACCCAGAGATGGTATTACCTAGCTCAGCACATCCTGCATTTGAAAAAGGAGCTGATTATTTTAAAGTAAAGTCGGTACGGGTACCAGTAGATAAGAATACTCACCGAGCAGATATTAAAGCTATGGAAAATGCGATCACAGATAATACAATTTTTCTCGTTGGTTCAGCATGTGATTTTCCCAGAGGCGTCGTAGATCCTATTTCTGAACTAGGGACTATTGCTCAAAAACGCGGCATAGGATTACATGTTGATTCTTGTTTAGGGGGATTTATGTTACCATTTGTAAAAAAATTGGGTTATGAGGTTCCGGATTTTGATTTCTCTGTACCAGGTGTCACATCTATTTCTGCAGATGTTCATAAATACGGTTATGGAGCAAAAGGAGCGTCTGTAATATTGTATCGAAAGGAACGAGTGTGGAAACATCAATTTTCTGTATATACAGATTGGTCCGGGGGAATCTATATTTCACCATCTATGAGAGGAACACGTCCAGGAGGAGCTATAGCAGCAGCTTGGGCTGCTATGAAACATTTAGGAGTTAAAGAATACCTAAACTTGGCAAAAATTGTTATGGACGCTTCAAAGAAGTTAATTGAGGGGATTGATCGAATTCCTGAATTATATATTATTGGAAAACCCGTGATGAGCGTATTCTCTTTTACATCTGACAAATTTGATGTCTATCATTTGGGTGACCTATTGGATAAGAAAGGTTGGCATTTAGATCGAATTCAATTCCCAAATGCTTTACATATGATGGTTAATCCCCATCATGCCGAAATTGTTGATACTTTCTTGAAAGATCTTCGGGAAACTGTTGATGAGGTGGTTAAAAAT
>JABXKB010000394.1 GCA_013375485.1 Promethearchaeota archaeon
TAACATTATTACTAGGGACTTTAACGGTATACATCATTACAGGAAGTCTTTCCATAGCCACAGGAACTATTCTTTTAGCTGAAGCTGTTCAGGTTGTAATTTTCCTTATCTGAACATTTCCATAAAAGCACCCAGCCGAGTTTTTACTTGCTCCACATTTTCTCCAATTTTATTGAAAGTGAGAGAAATACTAGGGATTTCAAGTTCGCGACGAATTTTTTCTTTTAACATTGAGAAACAATTAGATACTGAATGGCAACCAAAAAGTTGAAAAAAAATAAGACCATCAGCATTAATTTTTTTTGCTACCCTCATATATGAATCTGATAAAGCATCGTTATCACATCCAATTCCATTCGTCGTCGCATTCATTAAATATTGAGCATAGGCTTCAACGGGATCAGAAATTTTGTTAATAGGTATATCTTCTAAAAATAATAATATATCCCAATCCGCATATAATGCCCGACCTCCTAATTCATAAATTAGTTCATGACTTTTTGGCTCCCACCCTCCAAACATAGGAGTAATTAAAATTCGGGGCATATTACTGACATCCATACCAATTTTGTTTCTAATTCTCTCTTTCATTTCCTTTACTAATGATGCCATATTATCCCTATATCGATTTGCATTAGAGTTATAATCCTGAAAACTATTGTTTAGTATCACTAATATTTCACTAAATGTAGCAGGATTACAAGGATAAAAATCAGATGTGCTTATTTCATATAAGATTGTTTTATAAAAGTTTCTTATATCATTAGCAACTTGAAAATGATTTCGTAGAATGGTTCTATCAAAACTATTCCCACTTATCTTTTCTAATTCTCTAATGGCATCATACAGATTCTCTGTTAGCAATTCTGATGCATTCCCAATATTTCTTGGAGGAATATCAATCCAAACTTGTTTTGCAGGATTTTCAATTGTTTTTAAGGATTCCAAATATTTATTCCAAGCACTACATCGAATGGTATAATTTAAATTAGCATCATAATTCTTTCCTTTTGAAACATGCATTCCATAGAGAGATTTTATTCCATAACAAAAATCAGTTGGAACACCACTTTCGATTCCAAGATCATACATTTCATTGTATTTATCATTTACAGTATCTATTACATTATCAATTATTTCATCAATAATTTTACTTACATCTCCAATACCAAGGTTTTTTACAAAACCCAAGAAATTGGAAACGTTTTCCCAACCGAAAATGCTTGATGCAGAACCTAAGTAAGTTAGATATTTATGCATTTTAAAAGCATGTGTTCTAATTGGAAAGACAGGAACTAAATTAGGAAATCCATAAACTAAATCAGAAAATGGTAATGCTACTGAAATTAATTTCTTTTTTTCTCGAAATTTCTTTCTTTTTAAATAATCTCTACCTGTTAAAAGATTATAAGAAATTCTCAGCACGGAACTAAATCTAACAATCTCATCTGCTATAAGACTCACGCTTTAAATCATCTCCAAAAATGCTTCAATCCTTGTAGTTAGCTGACCACGAATGGCTCTTGAATAATCTCTTTCTAAATTTAAAACTTGAATCCCCTTTTCTTGTAATCTATTTTTTAAATGTGAAGACATAATAGAAATGTGATCACAGAATTTTATAATATGATTAATAATCCCTAACTTTCTTCCTGTTTTCTTTAGATGATCTTGGTAAATTTTCTCAATCTGAATTAATTTGTTTTCTAAAAAATTAGGTACTGAATGATCTCCAAAAATATTATCCTTAAAACGGTGAACTAATATATCATAAGGATTTTCTATTGAATCTAAGATGTTATCTTCAATAATTTGGGAATAATAGTTATTTCCTATCCAAGAGTCAAAAAAAAGTATATTCCCTCCTCCTTCTTCTATTAAATCAATTAAATAATCATTGATAAAGATAGATCCCCCTGTCATTAAAATATCTTTTGAATCAAAAGACTTTTGAATTTGATTATCTAGACTCTTTTCAAAATATGATTCTAATTCAGGTAAAAAATTAGGACCACATAACATTGCTTTTTGAAGGATTTTTATCTTTTCTGATCCTTTAATGTGTAAAGAACTGAAATCTAACATTTTTTTCTTAAAGATATTATATTTTTTAATACTCTCTCTTAGATCTTCATCTTTTATTTCTTTTCCATTGATTTCTTCTAATTGCCTTTTTAATTCTACTAATTCTAATTTAAAATATTTCAAGCTATTCTCATTCTTTGTATATGATACATAAAAATTCAAACGGGGAATATCAAAATATTTAGAAATTATTTCGGAGGCACAAATATCTGAAACACAGTGATTTGATACAATGAAATATTCAATTAAATCTAAAAATTTATATTGATTAGGTTTTAAAGAAAATAATCCAATACAAGATTGTGCAAATGCACAAGTGGAAGAAGGTAAATAATCATGGCTAGAATCCATTAAGTCATCATTCCCTGCAAATATCAATCTTAAAGGAATAAACCCAGCTGCATCTAATAATTCTTCCGGGATATTATCATGCGAAATAAAAGCTATTACTTTCTTTCCTTCTTTTTTTTTCTCTCTTAAAAATAATGTATATTCAGATAGAAATTCTAAATTATCCATTTTAATACTGGTTATAACTATGAATTATTAATCAAAAAAGGGTTAATTATTCATAAAATTTATTATAATTAACTAAAATATAAATTTTCAAAAAAAGTTCTTAGAGAAATTAATTGTGGTTTTGGTCTTGAGCAATTAAAGCAGCTCCGATTGCTCCAGTAAGTTGAGCATTACTTTTTCCATTAGATACTGGCGTAACAATCTCAAATCCTAATTCTAGCTCTAAAAATTTCTTAACTGCGATATTTTTCGCAACACCACCACAAAAAACCAAGAGAGGAGCAACTCCTATACGTTTAGCCATTCCAGCAACCCTTCTTGCTATCGATTTATGAATTCCCGCAGCAATATCTTCCTTTTTTGTTCCCTTGGCAAAAAGAGAGATTACTTCTGATTCAGCAAAAACAGTACATGTTGAACTGATTGATGCAGGATTATTAGATTTAAGAGCTAATTCTCCAATTTGTTGGATAGAAACTTCAAGAGCTCCAGTCATAACCTCAATAAACCGTCCTGTTCCCGCAGCACATTTATCGTTCATTTGGAAATCAATAACATTACCTGTCTTCTTAGATATTACTATAGCTTTGCTGTCTTGACCCCCAATATCTATAACAGAATTTACTTCGGGAAAAAAATATTGTGCTCCACGTGCGTGTGCGGTAATTTCTGTTATACGATCATCAGCGAAATCCACAATATTTCTGCCGTAACCAGTGCTAATAACAAACACATCACTTCGCTTTAAATTATTGTGTTCTAGT
>JABXKB010000395.1 GCA_013375485.1 Promethearchaeota archaeon
AGGAAGCTGAAGTTAAATCAAAAGATAAATTAAAAGACGAAATCGACAAATTAAGGAAAGAATTGGAAGGATAATTCTTTCCAGTACGTATCTTTTTCTTTTTATAATAAGTCTAAAAAAGCTTTAAATAGAATCATTATCATTCCAATTTATTTAAAGCTAAGATAATATTGTTCGCTTTTTAAATTTCGATTTCTTAACTCCTTGTTTATTATACTTCACTAGACAATTATCCATTGTTATTGTCTAAAATTTAAAATTCTGAACATATGACTATTATAACAATTATTATGGATGGGATTAACAGAAGACCAAAAATAAGCGGAAAATAAGACCCCGCTATATTTAATCTAGAGATAATTACTAATGAAATGATAATATCAACAATTAACACTGCAATAAGGGATCCTATATAGTAAAATAGATATCTCAAGGGACTTCTACTAATACTACTCTTTTTTCGGGTACTAATTCCTTTGTATACCAGTTTCCGTATTTGTTTTCTAGGTATACCCTTTTTTTTCCCAAGATCTACATACTTAAGAGATCTTAGATTTAAAAGTTCTTTAACATCACTTATATTGTTATCTCTAATGTGTAATACCTTTAAACTTGTAAGATTATCAAGTCCTTTAATTTCTCCTATATTATTTCCATTAAGAGCTAGACCTTTAAGATTTTTAAGAGAATTTAATCCTTTTATTTCATTTATTTTATTGTTATTCAAGTTAAGAGTTTTTAACCTTACGAGACGTCCTAGATTTTTGATTTCCTCAATTTGATTGTATGAAAGATCTAAAGTGACTAATTGTTTTAAATGTTCTAGAGATTTTATTTCTCTAATATTATTTTTTGGAAGCTGCAAAGATTTCAAATCGGTTAAAGTTTCTAAACCTTCAAGTTCGGATAAATCATTAATCCCTTTATTCCTTAAAATAAGTTTGCCTCTTTTGACTTTATATATTTTATTTCGATAGGTTATACTATCCATTCATAAGCTCACTTTTCATTGGGAATTTCTTATATTTTAATTATATTAAGTATCAATTTAAATTTTTTCTTTTTTAAAATATCATTTATAAATAATAGAGATTAGGGCATGAATTAATAGGATAAATCCAAGCTTTAAAAAAAAGGTGAATGTTTTACTATTTAATAATTTTAATTAAAATGAATCCTTTATTTTGTTCAATGCTAAAACCATGTTTTTCACTTTTCTTATTGCGATTTCGTAACCATCTTTCTCTCCGAAAACTTTCAAAGGGTAAAACCCACAATCAGGTTTGATAATTAGGTTTTCGCTTCCATATTGTTCTATTCCTTTCTTTATGTATTTTTCGAGAAATTCAACTTTTTCCACATAATCATTAATAGGCTTCTCTTTAATGGGTACAAATTTAGATTCTGTGCTGCCCATTGCTAAAAGTTTATCAGTATCTTGGAAATGTTTTCTTTCAAAAATCTTAAAATTATGTTCATTTGTACTGAATTCATGGTCTAAGATTTTGACATTTGTTTTTAAAAGAAGATCACGCAAATTTGGACTAATTCTTCCACACACATGGAGAGATGATATACCTTTGATTCCTGATATTGCTTTATTAATAGTATTTATTATGAAGTCTTCTGAGTGGAACAGAGTTTTCCTTCCGACTAGTAATCCAAGAATAGGTTCATCACAGGAAATTATATCTATTCCCATATTATTATAAGCTGAACCTATTTGTTTCAAAATTTCAGCAAATTTATCAACTATCCAATCTACCATGACTGCATGTGGTTCTTCGAAGATCATTGGTTTTAGACCTTTAGCAAGATCATTTTTCAATATTGTCTCAAATGTTAAAGTGAAAGGTCCAGTTAAACAAGCTTTTGTGCCTTTAATTGATTCTCTAAGATCTGGATGATCGTTAAAAAAATTAACCATAAATTCTCCATATTCCAGAGCTATTGGTTGCTTTGGTATTTCAAAATCTCCATGTAAATAAAATTTATTATCAATTTCCTCTAAATTCTGAACTTTTTTAGATAAGGGTGATAAAAACTGATAATTCATATCTAGAAGTTGAGGGTAGCAAGGATAATCAATACCAATTTGAATTAAGTCAGTAAAAATCCTCACCATATTGCTATGCGTATTACTTAAAGGCCAACTTCCGACAACTGTAGTAAAAAGTGCATCCTCTTTATCCATGAGATATAGAATAGTAAAAAAAATATAAATATAAGATATATAAAATATGCAGACTCTGCATAAAATGCAAGAAACCAATTCTATGAATAAAATCGTTTTTTATCGAAATTTCTGCTACTTCTTTTAATTTCTTCAATTTCCTCGAGATTAACTTGAAGTGATTGTATTTTTTTTTCAATTAGATAAATTTCTTTTTGGAGATTCTTAAAAGTTTTAAAATAATCCACCTCAGAGATAATTCCTTGATCGAATTTTGCATCCAGTTTTTTAAGAGTTTCCTTCAAACTGTATCTTTCTTTATCCAATTCTAACATTTTTTTATGCTTTTCTTTATCTATTTTAAATAACTTTCGTTTGTATCGATAGGAATCATCTGGTGGAATATATTCTGAATCGAACAAATCAGATAAATGATTTCTATTATAGTCCTGAAACATTGCCTCATTATTTAGGAAATAGTCATTTTCATCATAAAGGCCATTATTAATATTTCTTTCTGGATTTTCAAATCGTTGGTTTAAGTTATTAATTAATTCATTTTCAGGATTTATTCTTTGAGGATTATAATTTTGAAAGCGATTTGGATTAAACATATTTTGTGAAATGAAATTGTTTTTAGGATTGTTTTGTCTCTCTGGATTAGCAATAAATTGAGGTGATTGAATGATACCAGGCTGGTAATTTTGTGGATTATTATTTCTTTGATAGTTATTTATATTACCGGGGTAATTAAGCCAAGGTTGAGCGTTATTTTGGGGATACATATATTGAGTTGACGCACGAGAAGCGATATTAGACATTTGGTTGGGATGCATACCAAAAGGGGGTGCCAATTCTTTATTATAACTATATGTATTCTCAAAATTTTTATTATATTGGCATTTTATGCTAAAAAATGAATTAATACTTTCTTCAATGAAATTTACTAACTCATTTAAATCTAGATCAATTTGTTGAAGTTTTTTGGCAGTTTTTTCATCATAGATTGTTGTTTCGTCAAAGGATCTCGCTAAAAGAATGTATTCAATTACTCTAGAAATAGCTTTAGGCGGTAGAGTAAACTCATATTTTCCATAAGAGAATTCAATATATAATTTTTTGAAAACTTTACCTTTTTCCTTTATTCTTGTTAAATCTTGGACTGGGGCTTTAAATATTAATTCTTT
>JABXKB010000107.1 GCA_013375485.1 Promethearchaeota archaeon
TCTTTTGAAAATCCCCCAAAGACAATTGAGTGAATCACACCTATTCGAGCACAAGCTAGCATAATTATTGCAAGTTCAGGAACCATAGGTAACCATATCGTCACACGATCCCCTTTTTTCAATCCTAGATTTTTCATTCCATTCGCAACTTTACTTACTTCTTTTAAAAGATCGTTGTATGTAAACTTGCGGATGTGTCCAGGTTCATCAGCTTCCCAAATCAGAGCCACTTGATCTCCTTTTCCCGCTTTAACATGCCTATCTATTGCATTATAACTCACATTAAGTTTCCCCCCAACAAACCATTTACCTGGAAATAAATCAGTTTTTTCCCATACTTTATCATATGGTTTAAACCAATCAATAGACTTTGCTTGTTCCGCCCAAAATCCTTCCATATCTTCTATAGATTGTTTGTAAAGCTTTTGATAGTCTTCTATAGATATTCCAGTTTTAGCATATTCAGGATTAAGATCTATGGGATTAAAAATTCGACTTTCAGTTAGAATACTTTCCATTCTTTCTTCTTTAGACATATTATTTCACAGTTTTGACTTTCATAATTTTACAGGTTAATTAAAATATATTTTTGGTTTTTTTTAATTATTAACATTAAAATTTATTAATTTTTAAGTGCCAAGTTCTAATTCAAAAAAGAGGGATATAAAATTAAAAGATTTTATTTATAATTCCAAAAACATTATATTGATGAGAATACAATTAATAAAAAGAATAGAGATTGTATTTATAATTAAAAAATTAAAGTTTAGATAAAAGGAATGGTGAACTCTGATTTTATGAGTGATGGATGGAGAGAAAAGTGGAAAGATAAGGAAATAACAGCTGAGGAAGCAATAAAAAAAATTATACCAGGGAATAGAGTTTATATTGATTCAGGTTGCTCAGAACCTCAATTACTGACTTCAGAATTGATCAAGCAGTCAGAGAAATTAATTGATACTGAAATTCTTCATTTTTTAACAATAGGACCAGAAAAATATTTTAAGGATAAGGCAGAGGACCTTTTTAGGCATAATGCTTTTTCTATTGGCAAAACACTTCGAGAGGAAATTAACAAAGGTCAAGCGGATTATACACCTATTTTCACCAGTGAAATTCCGTCTTTATTTTTGACAGGAAGGAAACACATTGATGTCGCGCTTATACAAGTTTCACTCCCCGATCCTTATGGATTTTGTTCTTTAGGCATAAATATAGATATTGCAAAGCCAATTGCTCAATCATCTTATATCACCATTGCTGAAATTAATCCTCAAATGCCCCGAACTTTAGGAAACAGTTTTATTCATATGAAAGAAATTGATTTTTTTGTCTATAATGATACTTCCTTGCTAGAATTTCAATTCGAAGAACCAGATGAAATCGCAGAAAGAATAGGTAGAAATCTTACGAATTTGGTCGAAAATAAATCAACTATTCATATAGGATTTGGGGATTTACCAAATGCGGTCCTAAGATTTCTAGCAGATAAAAAGGATCTTGGAATGCACTCTCATTATATTACAGATAATATAATACCTCTTATTGAAGGAGGTGTTTTAACTTGTAGAAAAAAGAATTTTCACCCTGAAAAAATACTCACTAGTTTTGCCTTAGGAACTAATAAATTATATAAATTTGTAGACAATAATCCGTATATTGAATTTTATCCATCTGATTATGTATGTAATCCTAGATACATTGGAATGAATAAAAAAATGGTCTCTATTAATTCTGCTAGGCAAATTGATTTAACGGGACAAGTAAATGCGGCAACTGAGGGCTATAGTTTTTATTCAGGATTAGGAGAGACTATTGATTTTATGAGAGGAGCAGCATTTTCTAAAGGAGGAAAACCCATAATTATAATACCTTCAACATCAAGAGATGGGGAAAAATCACGTATAGTACCTCATTTAGATGAAGGGGCAGGAATTTTATTATCTCGTGGTGATGTTCATTATGTTGTGACTGAATGGGGTGTAGCATACATTCATGGAAAAACTATTCGTGAAAGAGTGCTTGAGTTAATTTGTATAGCTCACCCAAAATTCCGACAGTCATTATTGGATGAAGCTAAGAAATTAAATTATGTTTTTTCTGATCAAATGCTTCCTTGCGATGAAGAAGGTCGGATTTGTTTGTACCCTTCCATATATGAAACAATTTTCACAACAAGAGACGATGAAAAAATTAAAATCCGACCTGTAAAAACAACAGATGAACCACTACTTAAGGAATTATATTACTCTTTAAATGAAAGAGATAGGTACTTACGTTTTTTTGAAATTAGAAAGGAATTCACACATTCTAAAACTCAGAGTGAAGTAAATATTGATTATAATAATGTCTTCTCATTAGGGGCATTTATAGGAGAAATTGGAAAGGAAGAAATGATAGGCAACGCTACTTATTATTTGAACCCTCAATTGAATATGGCGGAATATAGCTTTTTAGTCAGGGAAGATTATAGAGGAAAAGGAATTGGAACGTTTCTTTACCAACATATAATTATTATCGCAAAAGAAAAAGGCATAAAAGGATTTTATGGGAATATACATATTCAGAACAAAGGAACTATTCGTGTTATTCATAAAGGGGGGTACACAAAGATAACTCCTCCAGATGAAGGAGAAAGGGAGCTGTTCTATCGTGTTTTTTTTGATAAAGAAGATTCACTAAGTTGATTTATCCATATTTTTATTTCTTTTTCTTAATTATACAATTTGTTCATTTATGAAGTTTAAATATACTGATTTTCATGTCCACACAAGAGGTTGGAGTGTGGATGTTGCCGATGATGGTCCTACTTTTGAAGATTACATTCTAATTGCTGAAGAACAACAGATAAACGTCTGTTTTCTTGATCATTATGAACTTCATTATGTAGAAAATGACAAGAATAATCCATTTTATAACGGGAAAGTTGATGATTACCTTGAAGAGATTGATAAATATAAGGAAACATACAATTTCATTGTAAGTGGTTTAGAAGTTGAATATTATAAGGATAGAGAAATTCAATTAATGGAATTTATGGATGACTATGGAAAGGAATTAGATTTTATTGGAGGATCTATTCATGAGTGGATTATTGGATACCCCATTACCACAAAAGATGGGTTATCAAGATTGTTAGAAAAATTACCCATGAAACAAATAATAGATGATTACTTTGAAATCAGTGAAAAAATGATAAACTCAGAGATTTTCAGAAATATATGTCACATAGATACAATTTTTCGTTACATTAATATTAATGAATTTAAACCTACCGATGATTGCGATGTTTCTGACGATCGAATAATAAATTTAGGGCATTTATGTATAAAAAATAAAATAAAAATAGAAATGAATTTATCAGGAATACGATTTCCTATAAAAAGGACCTTTCCTTCTAAGATTGTTATCAAAGAATTAAAGAAAGAAGGTGCAAAGTTTTTTGTAGGATCTGATTCACATTCTTTAGATTATTTTGAAAATCAAATCCCTAAAGTGATAGAAGCGTATTCATTTTTAGATAGTATTTCAAATAAATAATTTTCGTATCTCATCATGGAATTTAAAGAATTTTCGAATAAAATTGATAAGTGGGACCAGAAAATTATTTTAAAGTACAATGGTATAGGAGGAAAGCCAACCACATTCATTTTGAAAATTTTTTCTTTTTTTGGAAGAGAAACTATATGGCTTTACTTAATTGCTTTTTATTTATTGATTTGGTATGATCCCTTTTTACTGTCTTATATCTCTGCCACATTTCTTACTGGTTTAATATTAATATTGGCGATTAAGCAAGGTGTAAGAAGAAAAAGACCATTTGAAAGACTTGAAGAAGGTAAAATTATTGTTTTTGAACGAAAACCAACTTCAAGAAGTTTCCCGTCTTGGCATAGTTATAATATTGTAGCTCATGGATTGCTGATAGGATTATCTTTTTTGAATTCACCATTTATAACAATACTAATTTTAGGTTTTGCTATAATTGTCTCTTTTTCAAGAATTCAGCTTGGTGTTCATTACCCCACAGATGTTATCTTTGGGTGTATTTTTGGGATTGTAGGATATTTAATTACTCTTTACATGACTGGTCCATTGATATTTACCTTTCTAACTTACCTAGAGCAATTTTCAGAGTATGAAATTCAGTATCGGCAAATAAATCCTATGCTAGTTAACAATTTAGGATACTTGTTACTCTCCTTGAGTGTTTTCTTTATTATTTTTTTGCTTGCGATTATTAAAACAATTAGAGAGTATATGAAGAAAGAATAAAAAGCAAGTTATTAAAGATTCAAACTTTTTCTTTTACTGAATAAGTCCTTTAATTCATTTAGGACTTGTAATCGCGTATTTTCTTGAGGTCTTACACCACGTTGATTTGGATTTGCAATTTCTATAGGGATTCCACTTTGGGCAATCTGAAACGCTCCTGACTCTATAGCTCTAAGACGATTATCAAGTTCATTGAGTTGTGTTGATATACTTTCAGATAATCGAATAACCGCATTTAAAGTCTCTTCTAGTGTTTTCCCAAGGCCCTCAACCTTTCTTACAGTTGGATCAGCAAGAGAATAACTAGCACTCATGAGATTTTTTATATATTTAGCGAATTGTGGTTCTCGTGAAATTAATGAGTATATTGAAGTTAAATAAATTTCGATATGAAAATCATTTTTCTTACTTTTCAATAGTTCATTTAGACTATCCTTTAATAGTTCGACATTTAAGAGAATTTTTGGGTCGTTTTTTAAATCGGGGTCATATTTATGGATAAAAATTAAGATATATGGATTTTCTTCTAACAAAATTATTGAATCAATAATTTTCTCAAAATATTCAAGAGATTCTTCAAATCTTTCTGGGTCTTGTACATCAATTACATAAATTAATAAATCAAGTTGAATGAAATATTGTTCTGGATTTTTTAAGTATCGTTCTCTATATTCTTCTTGCCCTCCTAAGTCCCATATGAATAAACTCAATTTTTTGTTTCCAAATTTCATCCGAACAACACCCTTAGTAGGGTGTGTTGAGATCATATCACTTATTCCTAAACGCCCTCCAAATTTCGATAAAGTAGCGGTTTTACCCGCATTATCAAGTCCTGCAACAAGCACTTTCTGGGCTTCTACTTCAATCCCATCTTTCTCTTCTTTAACGCTTGCAATGAGCGAGCTAATTGTCACTGTTTTCTTTAATTTATTTTCAAGTGTAGGATATTTTGCCTTAAGTTCCTCGAGTTTTTTCTGTAAGTTTACTGTTAATTCAATTGAATCATCAGTTTCTTCAATTTCAGTTAACATCTCAAATGGGTTATCTTTATTTAACTTGGAAGCATCTCGAATAGTGGAAACTTCTAATAGTTGTTTTATCATTGTTGCTTCTTCTTTATCAATGAATTTGTATGAGCTGATATGTAATTTTAAAACATCATCAACCTTTTGTAATTTTTCAATTTTCGTAGAATTTGGATCCAGAAATTTAGAAAAGACTTTTATAAAACTAGAAGTATCTGAAGACATAGAATCATCGATTATTCTTTATTATTAATATGTTAAGAAAGTTTTTATTATTATTTATGAAACTTTTAAGATACTAGTTAAAAAGATTAAGATTTAAATTTTCACAAGTTAATTTGAAATTAATCAAACTTATATACTTATTAATTTATGTATCTCTAAGGAAAAAAATAAAAAATTCAATTAGTATCATTTAGCAGTCTAAAAACCATGCCTACTCACTATGAAGATGATGATTTTTTTGAGGATATAACAGATGAAGCTTCGTGCTGTGACTCACCAAAAGTATCTCAAGAAGATGGTTTCTATGTGTGTTTAAATTGCGGATTTGTCTATTCAAGGATTCTTGATGATAGCCCTCGGAGAGCTTTTACTCAAGAAGAAATTCAAAAAAGGAAGAGTAACGAGAGAGTATACAGCCCTATTGGTCCTAGAACAATTATTCGGGGATCACGAGATGCGAGGGGTACGTTATTAAGTCCAAAATATAAATCAAAATTTAACCGATTAGCAAAAATTCATAGATCTTTAACAACTAGCTATGAAAGAAATTTGTGGATAGCATTACCTAATTTACAACGACTACAAAAGAGATTAGGAATTCCTGATGCGGTTGCAGAAGATGCACTCCGGATTTATACACAAACGGTAAAAAAGAAGCTAACAATGGGTCGTAGTATCGATACTTTATTATCAGCTTCGATCTTTGCTGCTTTGAGAGTTCATGGAATACCTAGAACTGCTGAAGAAATCACTAAAGTTGCTCAAATTCCAAAAAAGAAAGTAATAAAAAGTTACAGACTTATTTTAATGGAGGTTTTACCTAAATTAAACCTCAAAGTGCAGCATTTTAGTGCAGATCGTTATGTTGATAAATTTAACGAAGAGCTAAAACTTTCCATGAAATGCCGCAACATAGCTGTTAAAATTATTGAAAAAGCAAAAGAGAGCGGATTTATTTCAGCAGGAAAAGACCCTAAAGGAATAGCGGCGGCAGCGATTTATATTGGTTCGAAAATTTGTAATGAGAACCGAACTCAGAAAGAAATCAGTAAACTTGCTAGAGTTACTGAAGTAACTCTTCGTATGCGTGTAAAAGATTTACAAAGATATGCGAATATGGTTGATTAAAAAAAAATAACTATTTATTCTTCAATTTCAATTAGTATTTCCTCTTCCTCGAATAATGGGAGTATTTCCAGCATTTCTTTAATTTTTGGTAAATACTTATCAAAATTGTATAGTTTTATATCAATCAGAAATATGATGAGCATTACATATAATGTTTCTTGAATCAATTTCTTATTAACTCCAAGACTATTTAAAAAATCATAAATGTTCTTTTTGATTAATTTTAAAGGTTCTCCTGCCTTTAAAAGGCTTAATCCATATAAGAGTATCATCAAAGAACTAGTTTCGAAGTCTTTCCTTTTTGAAAGCGAGTTTGTTAATTTTAAATATTCCAGTGCCGCTGCTTCATATTTTTGCGCTTCTAATAACTCTAATATGGATGAATAATATCGTTTTCTCATTGGTTTTCTTTTCTTGAATATAATATCCTTGTCTCTTCTAGCATCTCCCTTTTTAGATTCGATTTTACCATATCTTTGATCATATTCTACTCTTAGTTTAGATAATTTTCCATATTCTTCTCGAGATAACATTTCTTTAATCTCTTCTTCTTCTGAAATTTCTTCACCTATAATAATTTTTAAAAGCTTAATTTCGGGCTCAAACAATACTAATTTTTCTAAAAGTGAATTAATGATTAGTTTAACAACCGATTTTTCATTATCTTTAATTGCAGGAAAAAGATATTTCATAATTTGAATTTCAGGGAGAGATTCTAAATCAGATTTATTTTCTTCTAAATGTTTCTCAAACGTTTCTTGAGCAATATTAACATCCTTTTCATTTATGAGTATAATTGAACCTAAAATCAAACTAACTGCTGCGGGCTTAATATAACCTTCTTTGATAAGTCTTGGATTTGTATCAAAATACTCTAGTGATATATTACTCATTTTTCCATTAGAGATATCTTCTAAGATAAGTCTCCAATATTGGTCTCTAATTACCTCTCTTTGCTTTATATGTTGTGGTTCTTTATGAATAGATTTTCCTAACTTCTTAATAGTTTTCTCATCTTCTTTTCGCTTTACCAATGTTTCAACCGTTTTTTCACGTTGTGTTTCTTTTTGATATTCTTCTCCTTTAAGTTCAAATAACAAAATTAATTCTTCTTCAAATAATGGAAGCACCTCAAAAAAATGTAGAGAATCTTTAAATTTTTGCTCATTCTCGAAAATTTTCAAATCTATAATATATTCTATTAATATAAGCGCGAATGTTCCAGAAAATAACCTTCCTAAGCTATTCAATTGTTTAGTTGTCTCAGTTAATAATTTTTTAGCATCTTCAAATTTATCTTCCTTTATTAGTATAAGACATGCTATAGCTAAGGATACTCCTGCTAGCCTGTATTTATTTCTTAAATTAAATCGATTTATGGTATTTTTATATATCTCAAACGCTTTAGCGTATTGTTGATTCTTTAAATTACTCAATCCATCGGCAAAATATCTCTTTCTTAATCCAATTCTCTCCTTAATATCATTTTCTTTATCTAATAATGCTTCTCGGGCTCTAGTTTCAATAATAGATACTTTTTCTTTTAATTCTTCTCCTTTACGCGTTTTTATAGCTTTTTCGGATCTGATAGCACTTTTTTCAGATTCTAGCTCCTCTATTTTCTTATGAATTTCAGTTTTATATTCTTTTTTTACAATTTTATCATTATAAATATGGGCTAAATGTAAATCATCCAATTCAATATAAATTTCAGCAATTTTTTTATAAATTTTATTAAAAGTAATATCAACGCTTTCTTCCTTTTCCAAATATGCTGCCACTATATTTAAAACTTTTTTAACGAACATTTCTGCTTTGTTAATTGCTGAAAGATTTCCCATGCTTTCTAAAATACTTAAAGCTTCACTCTTAATTACTTTAATGAATATTAGACTTATTTCCTTAGATTGATCGTAAAGCATTTGATTTCGATATAACTTAATTGAATTTTCAAATATCTTTTCATTTTTTATAAAATCCTCTGATTTTCTAAGTTCTTGTAAGCTCTGAAAATATTTTGGAAATATTCTCGTTAAATATCTTTTCTTCATATTAACTGAAAGTTCATTAAAAAATGAAAAAAAATCTTCAAATTTTAAGCCTTCTAATAACTTATCTAAAGATTTTGTGAGAATTTGGTCTTTAATATCTTCTTTTCCAATCTTTTTAAGGTATTCTGCTCGATTTTTTAAGAGCTTTGCTGCTTTCAAATATTTATTCTGTTTTGCTAGCTCATCTGCTTTATTGATTTCTTGAGTATTTCTCTTTGCAATTATATCGATTTCTGCTTCAAAAAAATCTCTTAAAATATCAATACCCTTATTGACATAATCTTCTACTTCTTTCTTTTTCAAAGCGTTATATTTATCTTCAAGGTTATCTCTAATTTTTGCAATTTGTTGTTTTAATTTTCTTGAGTTTAGTTTCTCTATTAAAATAGTTGCCATTCCAAAATTATTAACTTCAAACAAGTTATTAATTAATTCTTCTAGAGTCGAATCTAAATTTACTTTTTTTACTTTATAGGAATCCCATAAATTTTCCAGTTCATCATAAATATTTTTAGCTGCATGGTTTTTTTGTTCACTTACTTGTTGTTTAAAAAGCGTTATTAGAACTTCAGTTAATTTTTCAGTCAAATCTTTTAGTTCTTCAAAAAGATCTTCCCTTTGGTATCTATTGACCGCTCTATATAATTGTTCTCTTGCTAATTCAAAGTTATTTATGCTTACTAAGTAATCAGCAGCAGCAGCAATCTTATCTGAAATTTCCCTCAATATCACTAACAATCCTTTATGAGGTAAACTTTGGAGAATTCTAAAAGCATCTTCTACTCTACAGGCTGAAATCCAAGAACTTATTGCTAATCGAAAAGCTTCATGAATAAATGCCTTTTCTAATAATTCTATGCTTGACCATTGAGCCGCTCTCTCATAGTTTCTAGCTGCTCGTTCGTATTCATTCCTATTGAAAAATTGGTTACCCTCTCTTATTATTGCATCAGCATATAATTTTTTAAAATTTATTGATTTCTTTCTGTCTACCTTTTCTAATATTTGACTAGCCTCTAAATACAAATTAATTTTAGAATAGAGATATGCTGCTTGTTCACTGATTATGTAAAATTCCTCTTTATTATAGATCTCTGCGATTATAGCAGCTTTTCTAATAGCTTGAGCGGAATAATAATAATTTTGATTATTAAAATAGACGTTTGCCATTTGAATGAATATGGGATATCTCATCCATGCATTTTCAATATTTAGCGGTGTATCTCCATTAATCATAGCTGAGCACAATGATTGGAGAGCTTGATGAAAATCCTTTGGAGGAAGATTAACAAAAGCCTCTAAACTAGGAAAATTAACCCATATATGTGTCAATAATTCATTAACAGAGATTGGAAGGATTCCATTTTGATCATAGAATATAATAACTGTAGGGATATCTCGTTTTACTGAAAAAATGTCTGGAAGTATCATTTCAAATAATTCAGATTCTCCCTGAATTGTTGGATTTAAAAAATAAATAATTCCATCAACCATAGGAATTATTTCATCTAAATCAGCAGAAATACTCGTAATTGCATCAATTTCTAAATCGCAAGTATTATCTAAGACTTTAACCTCTTTATACCATTTAAAATATGTTTCTTGATCCTCCCCCTCTTCACCAAATGCTCTTGAAATGTAAAAGTGAATTGTATTAGGGTCAGCTCCAAGAATTAAAGTTCGAAAATAAAAAGTTGGCATTTTTTCAATAAATCAATTATATTTTTCAATTTATATTGTTTGATTAATTCTAGCTTGGTTATAAAGATTTTTTAACACATAAAATTAATAGTATAAAACTTATGATATTATTTTAAAAGTATAGAAATCTTTTAATAATAATTAATTGAGTTTGAGAATTTATATTTTTGTTTCGAAGCAATTGGAGATTAGACATTGGATCACATTGAAAGAAATTATCAGCTTGTAAAAGAGAGAATGATCCAACAAATGGAAAATTCCTTAGCACTTGGAAGAAAACTCATCGATAGTGAATTAGATATTGGTTTTTTTAACTTTATAATTAATCCAATCGTTAAAAGCTTTTACGATTATTGGGTAAAAAATGAAGCAAAATCTGGAACTTTAAAACAAATTAAAATTACGTTAGATTCTGGTAAGCAATTAGTGCTAGACAGCAACAAAGAGCAAAGTTTTAACAGAGTAATTGAAGAAAATTTTCCTAATTATTTCAAAAGCGACCAAACATCTCGTATGGGTAATAAAGGGCATAAAAATTTTGAAAGATTTAAGGAGAATGCTAAAGAAACATTCAAAAGTTATTTAAAAGAATTATTAAAACTTTTAGAAGTAGAAGATGATGTAGAAAATTATGGAGATTTATGTCGAGTCGCATTTAAAACAAAAGAAGTAGCTGAAGAGAATTTATTAAGGCAATTAGAATTTACAGAAAAAGGTGTAAAAATTGTAGAAGAGGACCCCTCTATTCTT
The DNA here is from genome assembly GCA_013375485.1 of Promethearchaeota archaeon. Classification (GTDB taxonomy): domain Archaea; phylum Asgardarchaeota; class Lokiarchaeia; order Sigyniarchaeales; family SOKP01; genus Loki-b32. The sequence goes on from JABXKB010000107.1 coordinate 11,156, forward strand.
AAAGTCCCAGTAGGTAAGAAAATAATAGTAAAAGCACTTAGAAGAGGTTTTGAATTAACTAAAAAGGAGTTTATTCAAGCACTTAATGACACATATAACCAAAAATAATAAAATTTATGAAATATTCTAAAAATTAGTTAAACATCTAGTTTTGGAGAAATTAACTTTATTAAAATAATCACCCTTAAAAATTGCTATAAGATTATCGCGTTTGGAGTTGAATAATGAGCCACATAGAGCGAAATTATAAAATCTTAGAGAAACGGATGATTGAGCAAATGGAAACATCTCTTAATTATGGAAAGTCCTTAATTGATTCGGAGTTAGATACCGGCGCTCTAAATTTTGTTGTAAAGCCAATTGTCAAATCTTTTTATAAATATTGGTCAGATAATGATGCAAAGAAAGGTACGTTAGAACAAATAAAGGTTACTCTTGATTCTGCTAAAGAGCTAGTAAAAAATGGTGATTCTTCAAAAGAACAAATTGAAAAAGTTATAAATAAGAATTTTCCGATCTATTTAGAGAATGACCAAACAGACCGTCAGTGTAAACACACGCACCATAACTACAGAAAATTAAAAGAAGTAACTAAGAAATGTTTTATAACACAATTAGAAGAAAGCATCCTATTTTTGAATATAAAAGACAATGTTAATAATTACAAGGAGTTATCTAGAGCCGCATTTATATCAAAAGAAAAGGCATATCAAGCTTTAAAACGTCAGCTAGATTTTAATGAAGAAGGAATTGCTATCGTAGAACAAGACGATTCGATCCTAAAGGTTCCACTGGGAAAAAACATTATTTTGAAAGTTCTCAGAGCAGGTTTTGAACTTACAAAAAAGAATTTAATTGAAGACCTTAATGAGATTTTTAATTAATATTTCTCCAAATTTGTATTATAAGTCAAAATTAATAAGAAAACTTGAAGAAACCTTGAAACAATCACCTCAAAAATTAGAGAGAAAAAATTATTTACGCTTTATATTTTTAAATTTATTAATTATTGCTTTTATTATAATCTCATATGTATATATTTCTGAACCTTTTGGCTCAATCTCTAGCTTTTTCATAAATAATCAAGAGTTCTCAGTTCAATTTGGAATAACACTTCTAATTTTCACATTTTTCTCTATATTAGCAGGTCCAATACATGGGTTAATCTCAGGATTTCTAGGGGAATTGTTTTTTCAATTAGCTTTTTACGACGCTCTTTATTTAGAATGGTGTTTTATTGTGGGTATATTAGGGTTATTATCTGGAATCTATAAATATCGACCTTTGAAATACTATGATCCTTTAAAAGTCTATTATACTTTTATAGCTCTAATCATTGTTTCTTGTATTATTTTTGGTCTCATTATGGTTATTCAATATTTCTTTTATCCAGGTCAAATCTCAGCTGATGTGATAATTATAAATTACGGGTTTAAGTTCTTTCTCCAAGCACTTATTTCAATTATATTTCTTGTTCCTATTTTATTACTTATATATGATAGAATCCTTTCTAAAGAAGAAAGGCATTTGTACTATATCATCTTAACTCACCATCCACTTTCTGCTCGTGATCACACATTCTATCTTAAATTTGGAAGAACGAAGATTTATTTCTGCTCAAGATGTTCAGGTGTAATCATTGGAGGAGTAATAGCTTTATTTTCGACTTATTTGACATATAAAATTTATCATGTCGAGTTTAGTGCAGAGCTTTCTTTACTGTTCTGTCTTATTCTTCCATTACCGGGGTTAATTGACTGGGGAACCCAAAGACTTTTATTAAGAAAAAGCTCTACATCATCTAGATTATTTACTGGATTTATTATCGGGTTGGCTTTCCATTTTATGAGTTTTACATATCCTTATTATTATTATACGCTACTCATTCTAATAGTTTACTTCACAATATTTGGCGTTATGATATTTTTAGGTCATAAGAAGGAATTGAAATTATTAGAAGAAGAACTGGATAATTTTCCTCAAGAAGTAGAATAGTAGAAAAGAATTCAAAAAAAAATGCAAAATATTATTTTTATTCATGGCCTTGAAAGCTCAGGTGATGGATTTAAAGGTCAATTATTTAGAAGTGCATTACCAGGTT
>JABXKB010000108.1 GCA_013375485.1 Promethearchaeota archaeon
TTCTAATTTCATTTAATCCAGATACAATACTTAATTTCATAGTTTTTTCCTCAATCGAATAGTTATTTAATAATATAATAATAGTTATCTATTACATTAAGAGTTTAAACAGATGAATCATTTATTTATATATTGATATTTACATGTGAAATATCTATTTTATTAAAACAAATTTCACATTTAATTTCTTGATTATCCTTAAGAGGTCTCTCTTCTATTTCTGGTTTACTTCTTGTATTGATAATAAATCAAACTCCTCTTCATTTTTTATTCTTTCTTTAATAAATTATATAGAAATCTTGAAAATTCTTAATATATTCATCAAACATATTTATAATAATAATTCACCATAACATTAGACTAAAACAATCTTTCTTATTCCTTTTTATTTTATCCAAATTTATATCATAAAATAAATGGCTTGTTTCATCAATTTCCTTTCTCTCTTCTATCTTATCAATATCTAATTTTTTCATAATTCATTCCTCCTTCCTTTATTTCTGTTTTAAATCTGGATTTAATTTCGTATTACAAATTTATTTCAAAATTTATATTAAAACAGCTTTCTTTTTATAAGAAAAACCAAAAAATTAGGTAAGAGTCTTCTTTTTTTGAAATAACAAAATTTACTTCTTCTGAGAGATTCCTATTTTTCGATTCTAGTCGTAAGGTATCGCTTTCTCTAGGAGTCTCTCATTTTCCAAAAAAAAATTTTCAAAAAAATGTTCTTATTGTAGGCAAAGAAAAGCCAGAGGGCTAAAATAAAAAATTTATTTGATGAAAACCCATTAAACCAAGGTGCTTGAGAATAATGAAACCTAAAAAATCAAATTAAATTCAATTTCATAAAAATAAAAAAAAGTAAAAAGTTATTTATATTTTTAATTCTCAATCTATTAAATGGGAGGGTGGTCTCCAATCTCTTTTTTTACCTATTCTATACATGATATAGGCTACAATTCCACATGAGGTTGGTAGAAGTAGGAGAAAAATTCTACCTCTTAGCACGGGAGGTAAAGCTTGTAAGGGTGCCCAAGGTGCTGTAATAAGTAAATAGCCGATAATAAACCATATAATGCCCCCGACCCCAAATCCACCACATCCAACCAATATTATTTTGGTAATAATCTTTTGGTGCTTTGATTTTTTAAAGTAATTAAAGAAATAATACATTAAAGGTATAAATAGCAGGTTCATAATTGTTAAAATGATTGATGTCACCAAGTTTATAATTCCGATAAAAAATAACAACCAAAATGATGTTGTTCCAACTATATAACTACCGATATTAACCCATAACCAGTTTTCATTAAACTCTTTCCAAAAATTCTTAAACTTTTTCCAAAAACTCTTATGGTTTTCTTCCTTATTCCTTTCTTTTATATTAATTTCCTTTGTCTTCATATAATCAGCTCCTTATAATCATAACACTAGCAACAACCAACGATTTGACAAGTAATATGAGTGCTGAATGCAACTTAGATTTGAATCTATACAAAAGGTCTGAAATCTCTCCTCTTGCCTAATTTGTACATTAAATGCGCTGCCACACCATATGCTGGTACCAGAATCAGGATTGAAATGCTTCCTCTTAAAATTCTCTCTAACATCTAAAATAACAAGATTTTCAGTTTTTTTCTCCTTTTTTATCATTGAATATGCTTCTTGAACTGAGATGTTTTGAAAGGAATTCTCTTGAGCAAGAGCCTTTAGGATTATGAAGTTTGTACAAATAGGTAATAGAATAATTCCAATAATAATCGCTGATAGAAATTTATATTTTAAATTCTTCTTCATCTTAATTTCGCCTCTTTATTTAATTTAATTTTTTTTTAATTTTTCTTTTGGACATTTTTGTAAAGATTGGTTCAATAATTACTATGATCTTTAGCTATATAAATATTTTGTTTGAAAGAAGAGATAGTTCTAATCGTATTGAGTAAACATGAGCCATTCCATCTCCTGAAGCTTCTCTTATTGAACTAAATTGTAAGGTATCACCAGAAATCCCAAAATAAAGTGTAAAAAGAACCTTACTGTTTAAATCTCTTGCCACTTTTTCTTTTCCATTCCTAATTTTTATGTTTAATTTCGTATTACAAAAATAAATCTGTATGTATAATAGTATATTTAACGACAGCAAGATTATTCTTCTTATATGACAAACAAATGGAAACTTCCAATTAGAGAGGGACACATGGATAAGGCTGACGGTATATATCTTCAGAATATGTCCATAGCTGAAATTAAAGAAAGACTAAAAGAAAATGATCTTATTATCATTCCTTGTGGTTCTACTGAAAATCATGGACCAGCGGCGTGTATTGGAGAAGATACTTTTTTAGTTACACGAATGGCTGAATTAGTTGCTCAGAAAACTGGATGTACTGTTGCTCAACCAACTTGGTATGGTTCACACCCATATCATCATGTTGGAATGCCAGGAACTATCATAGTTCCCGAAGAAACCTTTAAATCTCTATTAAGATCAGTAATGGCGGGATGCTGGAATATGGGTTTTAGAAAAATGATCTTATTAAATGGACATGGTCAAGAATATGTTATTCCAAGCGCCATCCACGAATTTGCGAAGAACTATCAATTACCTATGGTTGTATGCAATGTTAATTGGTATCATGCAATTCCACAACATTGTATGGATCAAGAACATGGTGGTCCCTTTGAGACACCTTTTATTCACGCAGATGAAGCTGAGACTTCTTTTTCAATGACATTATTTCCTGAAATGGTGAAAAAAATAGACGAATGTGAGGATAATATTCCTGTAGGTTGGATGCCAGAGGGTCATGTAGATAAAGCAGGAAATATATATCAATACCCAATTAAATGGTATGGTCAAGTTGGATTTGGACCTATTGAAGTATCTGCTTATCCAGAAGGCCATGTTGGTTGTCCTAGTAAAGCTACTTTTGAAAAAGGAAAACCTGGTATTGAAGCATTTTTAGATTACTTAGAAAAACTCGTTAACGATATATTGAAAACATTTCCACCAGGAAAACTTCCACCAATCGAAGAAATTACTCAAAGAGATCCCAAAGAAATTGAACCATATATTAAAGGACCACTTAATGGTGGGAAAAGCATTTATGAATTGAGATATCCCCCTTAAAATATCTCTTTATTTTTTATAATTTTTTACTGAAGCGTATAAAAAGTAATTGAAAGTAATATATTATCTTATCAATATTGTTGAAAATAAAAAAATAAGTGGATATTAATTATATTTGCGCTCCACAGTAAGCACAAAATTGTGCTGCATCTTTTTTTATAGGTGTTCCACAATTGGAACAATATTTTGCTCGTTCTTCTGTAAGAACTTCTTTTTCAGGTATAGATAAATGTTTAATTTGTCCGGTTGTTGTGTTAAATTTCCCGCGTAGTTCTCCTCTTGCTTTTAAATCTAAAACTATTGCTTGAATATCTTTTGGTGTAATTCCTGTACTTTTACTAACATTATCTATCGTTGCCTCTGGATTTACTTGAAATTCTGCCAAAACGACATTCCTCAGTTTACTTCTATTAGTTATTGCAAATATTTGACTAAGTAAAATAGCAATTCCAATTCCAGAACTTATGAAACCCCACCATGACCATCTATCCCATGGAATGAATGAGGTAATCCCCCAATATAAGAATGCTCCTGCAATAATCAATGCACAAATCGAAAATCCTTCAGAATATTGATTTTTTTCATATTTCATGTTAATTCACTCACATTCCTTATGATTATATAGTTTAAATTGAATTGAGAAGTTATTATTTAAGGAATTTAATAAATGTTTAGCTTTTAATTTAAAATATCTAATAAACTATGAGAAAAAACAGTACTAGTTAATTTGTAACTATACACTTATTTATAATTTCAAAAATAGATGAAAATTCTACTTGATCCTCAGTAAGAACTATAACTATTTTTCCGAGAATTTTAATCGATAAGATATAAAAATTATCTGAATGAATTACATTGAAATCAGGTGTATGAACTCCGATTTCTGAGGTGATTTCTTCAGCCAGTTCATATAATTGTGACATATTTAACCCAATCGAGGATTTATTGAATTCTTGATTTATATATGATTTAATTACAGCACCATTTTCAGAGGTAATTATAATAAAATATACTTTAGCTCCCAATGTTTTAATTAAATTATCGAGGACAAGGTCAAGCTGAAGTGTTGCGGTCATTATGTTATATATAATCTTTGGTATTAATAAATTTAATAAGTTTTATGATAAACGCTATGATATAATTTATTAGTATTTTAATATATAATTTTGGGTATAAATTGTTGTTCTAACTTGAAATCTTGATCAAATAAACGTATATAGATAATTTACCTAATCGATATTACTATTTTTAAATTAACAACTATTTAGAAAACCATAATTTTATCAATCATATTTCAAAATATTGGTCAACCACTTGTTCAAAACTATGGAAAGGTGCTAAATTCCCCTTAAATTCAACTACGTGAGAATAGTAATTCTTATCTATAAATTCTTCCATTACTAATTGCATATATCTTTTTATATTATCAGAATGGTTATCTTTAGCAATAATATATGTAAAAATGATATTTTTTTTAGTTTTCAAGAACATATGATAACCATTAAAGTTTATATCTTTAAGTTTTAAAGCGTATTCTTCTCCAGCAATGATATCCTGCGAATAAATCATTATAGCTGAAATAAAACCAGCGATTTGGAAATTATTTTTTGCCATATTAGGTCGATTTTTATTAATTTTTGAAAAATACAAGAATCCAGCTTTATCTATAATAAAAAATCCAACTATCCCCTCAGCTTTTGGAATATTAATCATCCTTGTACAAATTTGTCCTATGTCAGTTTTTGATGTGGTAGAGCTTATATATTTAAATAATATTTTTGATAGTTTATTGAAAAACTAGTAACATCCATAATTTAACTGATAAATTTATTCAAATAGGAATGAATTGTTAAAAATAAATATATTATATTTCATTGTAAATATTATGAATGGGCCTGGCAGGATTCGAACCTGCGACCTTGGGTTCAATGGATACATCCATTAAAAATCCCAGTCCGAAGCCGGGTACCCTATCCAGACTAGATTACAGGCCCTTTACACATGTAATATAAAAAAACAAGTTACATATTTTCATTCGTTATTTCTAAAAAATCTTATTGAATTAAGGTAATGAATTGATCACTAATTCCTCAAATCTAATTAAAGAAAAATTGATAATAATTTAGATATTTTCCTTTTTAAAACCATTATTTAAATATTTCAGGAACAATCGAAATAATTTTATAAATCTTAAACCTTGAGAAAGATCTCCATCAGCCTTAATTAAAGCTTTCATAAAAGCATCAGTTCCATCCATCTCACGTTTTAGAATTTTAACTAAAATATCTTTAGTATACATAATTCTAAATGATGCGCTTCTGTTTATTCCTTTTTTGTAAATAATTGAACCGTTAGATATACTAAACCAAAAATTGAAATTAATATCCGTAAGGATGATTTGGTATATATCATCATACTCTACTATTTCTTCTCGTAACTCTTCTGTACTCTTGAACTTATTAACAGCAAACTTAATGATTTTATCCAAAACCGCGATAAATTCCCCGTCATGGTTCTCTAGTTCATGGATGACAGAATTAAAACTCTTTGAATTAAGCATAATAGATATATCTGATCCTAATTCAAATATATTATATTGTTATACCTAAATATTCCTTATAATCTACATCGTCTTTAAGCAATATAAATCTTTCTATTAGGTGTATTGAATGCTAAACAGAATAAAATTTTTATATACTCATTTATTCCTTTAATTACATAACTATAATTTTTTGCGGCTATAGTGTAGCCCGGTCTTTAAGTATTACAATTCTGTCTACTTAACCGAAAGCATTCGGGACTGTCACTCCTGCGACGCGGGTTCAAATCCCGCTAGCCGCGCCACTCTAACATAATTTAATAAACTCTTAATTTTCAATTAGATAATACTTATAAAACTAAAAATAAGAAAAAAGAGTAGATATAGTAGTTTATACTATTTATTAAGATTATAAATTGAACTATATAGATTGAATTTAAAAAAAAAAGAATAAGATTCTTTGAAAGTCTTTTAAGTTGTTTTTTTTTATTTCTTTCTTATAGATTTTTTATCACCAACATCTGTTAATCTTTTTAACAGAGGGAACGCTAGATTTGTATGTATAAGTCTGATGTCATAATGGTTTTCATTCCAAGTGTGAAGGTTACTAAAATGTACTCAGAATTATTGTTTGGGAGTAATATCTACTGAATAATAGGTCTTAAAAGATTCTTTTTTATCCACAGCATCATCAATTGAATTAATAGCAGCGTATTCTTGTATTTCAGTTTTGGGAATATTTATTAATACATATTTACATTGTTGGAATCTCTTTCCGGCAACATATATCACTGTATTTTTGCCTTCGAGTCGTAAAGTGATTAAATTATTAACCTTGAATTCTTGCATGTTACTTTATTTGGTTTTTAAAAATCGACACTTCTTTAAATAAATAAGTTAACTCGAATATTTAAATCATAAAAGTCTCGACACTCAGTAACTTATGAATTTATTGGATTTGACCAAAATCAGCAAAAAAAGAAATAAAACCTTTTTATATCATTATGACCTTTTAATATTGTTATTTATAGAATATTTTCATAAATAATTTTCAAATTAAAAGAGGAAAATTATACAAAGAGGTTGAAAATTAAAATGGTTGACGAATCATTATTGAAAAAGATAAAAGCAGCTCAAGATTCAGGAGCTTCTAGTGCTTCAGCGGAGGAAATAATGCTGATGTATGAATTTACTAAGCAAATCTCAGTAGAGAATGAAGATCTTAAAGAAGAGCTTGAGGATATGGACATTGCCATAAGCCAGATTTTAACTGATATTGATAAGAAGTACTGGCTAACAGTTAAGGAAGGCAATCTTGATTACGGAGAGGGAGATGTAGATAATCCTTCATTCACAATGTCCTCCACGCTCGAGGTGGGCGCAGGTATTCTTATGGGAGAGGTTGATGCTACTAGTGCTTATATGGCGGGAGATATTACAGTAGAAGGTAATCTTCAGGACGCTATGGCCTTCCAAGAAATTATAGAGTTAGCTTTGGAAGCTTACGAGGATTTAGTAGAAGATCTTTAAAAAATAACAAAAAGAAACAACCTACAAAACTTTCAAAGAATCTTCTCTTTTTTTTTATTAATTTTTAATTATAATTTCAAATTTTCTTTTTTATCTCTTATTTTAATTATATAAAAAGGTTTTATTTCTTTTTTTAGTTTAATGGATAAAAAACGCTTAAATCTATAAGAAACTTGAAGTGAAAAGCTTATAGTGTATGTATTATACTTATATTATTTTGTCTTAAAACTTCGTTTTAAAAAATTTAATTAGATAACGCAAAAACTTAAAATTGTGTGTTTTTATTATTTGTTTAAGATAGGTATAGACAAATTTTGGTATTTAGGTGTGTTACCATAAAAAATGTTTTAGAACAGTTGTATGAAGGGACAGATAACCTCATAAATCAACAGTTCTATAAAGGGAAAGATATCATTATTGGTAGAACACCTGAGGTTTCTCTTAAAATAAGCAATTCCGGACAAATTGTAAGGAAATTTAAGGATTTATTTAATCAAAATTTAAATTTATTTTTAGAAGGAAAATATTTAGAATTTCTTAAGCTTTTTAAAAGAATAAAAGGAATTGATGAAAATTATATTAGAGAAATTTATCAAGATCTCCAGCTTAAATTTGAATCTATAAAGGAAGCTGAAAATATTAACACAGTTATTATATACACCCTTGTGTTAAATTCTCTTATATCAAGCATTAGGGACCTTAATTTTGGGGACGCTATCAGAGAAGTAAAAAAACGGATTTTGAAAAAATCAAATATTCATGAAACTACAATTCAAGAAGAATTGGATATGTTATTCATGAAAAACGATAACAACATTTCAATCTTATATAATATCTCCTACCTTGATACGTTAGCAGAGTCTTTTAATTATAAGAAAGTTGCTCATATTTGTAAGATTCAAAAGAGTAAATTTATTAATCGGATTGTACGGAGAATTATATCTTCAAACAATTAAAGCTAATTAAAAACCTTAGAAATGCTTTAAATCCTCAAAAAGAACATCAACAAGTATTTTAATTACAATTTCTCTCAATTCTTTATCATCTATTCTTATTCTATCAGAGATCTCAATTTGAATTGTTTGACTTTTTGGAATATGAGAAGCACCATAAGTTCGTGTTATATACCCTCCAGTTAACACATATTCTCTCCTTCTTGGATGACCTGGAGCAATTGGTATATCTACTTCGAGAAATTTCTGAATAATTTTTCCACGGATGTTTTTTCCCCAATTTCTTATTGGGATTGGTTCTGGAAATAATGATTCTAAATTATTTGTACCTAAGATCACATCAACATCTCGAAATCCAGGAGGACGATTATCTTTTTCAAACCCATGGATATCGATAAGGAAAGAGCGGTTATGCCTCTTCAGATTGTTCAATATCCATTCCTTAATTTTGGAATGATAGTAATTATAGATTTCCCTGGCGAGTAAAGATTTTTGATTATAGGCTTCTTTTTCAACACGATTTAAATCAATTTTGCTTCTCTGAACCAATGAGAAAATATAATAAGGAAATTTGTATTCTAATATTCCATCTTTAAATTTCTGACTAATTTGGTCTATAAAATTCTTAGAAAATTCTATTGTTCCTTTATCAATTCCCAAAACTCCTGTTATTCTTTCAGGTAAAGAATTACATTCTAATATTCCTCCATGTGGAACAGATACAATTAATGGAATATTTCCTTTTTTAAATTCAACAAACTCACTAAGTCCAGTCATTTTACTGTAAATATAAATTATAACATAAAAAATGGATTAGATAATTGGAGAGTTATGTAGAGTTAGATATCTAAGAATTATAAAGACACTAATCCAAACACCAAACCCAATTATACCAAAAGTGTAATAACCAAAAACACTCCTATCTTTTTCAAATATTAAATAAGCAAAGAGCCAAGTTCCAAGACCCCCGACTGCACATAATAAAACATCAGTAGTTATATTTTGCCAACTATCGAGTCGGTTTTCAAATTTCCATCCAAAATCAAGGAATATAGTATTTTCAATGATTTCCCAAACTATTGCGCATGCAATAGTAAGAATAAAAACAAATAAAAGTGAAAAGATTGCAATTCTACCTTTTTTTTTTGGAATTGTGTAAAATAAGGACCAGAACAGAAACAGACCAATCCCTAAACATATATGACCTATAGAATAGAAATCAAACCATGAAATCCCAACTTCAGTAATTTCTGTGGCAAAAAATTCATTAAATAACATTGAGACCTCCTTTTTCCTCCTTTATATTTTTGTTAATTTGAATTTTAAAATAATAATAAAAAAATGAAAATAAATAATCATCGGAATCTAGAATTTAAGAGTTAAGTATATCATGAAGAATAATATAAATGAAAGAGAGTTGAAAAGATAGAACCAAGGAAATTCACATTTTTTCACTTTTTCATATAAAAGAAAAGCAAAAGCATAACATATGAGTCCTCCTATGCCTACTAAAATTACATCAAAAATCCCGTTCACAATGCTATCTGCACGATCTTGATATTTTAAACCCCAACTAAGCACAAGAGTATTTTCTACGATTTCCCAAAATATTCCAAAAATAATTGTACCTATGAAAAACCATATCCAATGTAATTTTTGAACTATAAAATTATTAGGGTCAACAAGATTTCTTAAGGTTGAAATAAGTGAAAGCAGTGAGAATACAACGATACCCATAGCTATATGACCAAAACTAAAAAAATCGAACATAGATTGATTTATTTCACTTTCTAATGTTGCCCAAAATCAATTAAAAATCATTCCATTTTCACTAATTTCATATTATTTGTTATTATAAAATAACGAATTATGAATTTTATTTAAAAAATATTGTATTATACATAATTACAAGTATAATTTTTAGGTATTTACTACTTGAAAAAAATCGCGTTTCTAATTTATTATCATAAGCAAAATTTCTATAGTTTAAATGCTATTGCTGGTGCGCTTGAAACAGATGATATATTTGAAAGTATTGATTTTTATTTTGTTCGGACTATAGATAAACTTTTAGTGACGCTCGAAGAAGTTATTAAGACATACGATAAAATAGTTATAGGAATTTCCTTTTCCTCCATTCAACTTTTTGAAACATATGAATTAGTTCAGAAATTGAAAAATCGATTTCCAGAAAGATTTTTGGCAGTCGCAGGTGGTTCTCATCCAACTGGAGATCCCCATGGAACTCTGAAAATGGGCTTTGATATAGTAGTAGTTGGTGAGGGTGAGGAAACAATAACAGAACTCATGCAAAAAATAATAAATAATGAAAATTATTCCACAATCAAAGGAATCGCTTATAGTAATGATGATAATGAATACATATTTACTGGTAAGCGCAATGTAATTAATTTGGATGAATATCCACCATTTCCCGTTAAAAATACTAGATTTGGAGCAATTGAAATTACAAGAGGATGCCCTTATGTATGTTATTTCTGCCAAACTCCTTATATTTTGGGAACCTCACCTCGTCATCGAAGTATTGAAATTATTTGCAAATATGTTCAAGAATTGAAAGATTACTTTAGAGATCATACAGACATAAGATTTATAACTCCAAATGCTTTTTCATATGGTTCTATTGATGGAAAGAATTTAAACTTGAAAAAACTTGAAGATTTGCTTATTAATATTAGAAAAATAATCGGTAAAAACGGAAGAATATTCTTAGGGACATTTCCATCAGAAGTACGACCAGAACATGTCAGTAATGATACTTTAGATTTAGTTTTAAAATATGCAGATAATGATAATATCACTATAGGAGCACAATCAGGCAGTCAAAGAATCTTAGAATTATGTCATAGAGGGCATACAATTGAAGATATATGTAAAGCTGTAGATTTAACTTTAAGATGCGATCTAAAAATTAATGTGGACTTTATTTTCGGTTTACCTGGAGAAAGTGAAGAAGATGTAAAACTTACAATAGGTATGATGAAAGAATTATCAAATAAGGGAGCAAGAGTACATGCTCACTCATTTATTCCTTTACCTCAAACCCCCTTTTCTAAGGCACAAGTCACTAGAATAAAAGATGTTTATAAAAAGGAAATTAAATCACTTATTTCAAAAGGAAGCGCATTTGGAGATTGGATGAAACAAGAAAGATTAGCTATCAAAATTGCTGAATATATGAAGAACAGGAAATTAAAATAATACCTTTTATTTAGCAATTTTTACTGTATCTTCTTCTATCTCAATGAAGCCTTCTTTTTTTAATTGATCGAGTATCTTTTTTATTCTCTTCATATCATTAATTTTCGAATATTCTTGAATTTTAGTAATTTCCATCTTTCCCTCCTTAATTAACAGTTTCAGAAGTTCTCCCCTAACTTGTCTTGTTGATCCATTGAAAGGTGTCTGTTTTCGATAATGGGCACTTTTTTTATTTAGTTCAGGATGGACTTTTTTTAACATTACACCATAATCCATTAGTGCATAATACCATTCACGGGGATTATTATTATCTATAGTTTTTTTTAGTATTGTCATAATATCTTTATCATTAACTAAACTTTTATTAGGAAAAAAGAAGTAAATATAAACCCTTCTTATATTTGTTTCAATAAATGTCATGGGTTTATTAAAGGCAAATGTCAAAATAGATGACGCTGTATTATGTCCTATTTGTGGAAATGATTTTAAAATTTCTAATGAATCTGGGAGTTCTCCATTAAAATCATTGATAACTGTTTTCGCAATCTTTTTTAATGCTATTGCTCTTCTGTTATAGCCTAAACCTTTCCATTCTATAAGAACTTCTTCAAGCGTAGCTGAAGATAAAGATAAAAAATCCGGAAATTTTGCTATAAATTTTGAAAACTTTTCGGAAACTCTCCCCGTTTGGGTTTGTTGGAGCATAATTTCTGAAATAAGAACATTATAAGGAGTTATTTTTTCTCGAAAAGGAAATTTCCTCTTATGATTTCTAAAATAATCGTAAATTAATTTCTTAAACAGTTCAATTACTCTTAATGTTAAACCATTTTCTTTATAAGTATTGTGAAAATCAGTAATAAATAACTCTTCTCTTGGTTTTGACATAGAACTCTGTATAATTAATTAGTAAATTAGAATAAAAAAACTATAAAAATGAATTTATTGATTTTAGAATATAACTGTTTTTTAACATTTAACAATTAAGAAAGATCAAAAGCGAATATTGTTACTCCACCCTCTATTCTCTTAAGTTTTAGCAAATATCCTGAACTATTAATAATGTGAATCATTGGTTTATTTTCAAGCAGAATTGAACCTGTAAATGTCCTATAATTAAGCTCTTTTCCAATTTGTGATAAATATTTCAATAAAAACTTGGCAATCCCCAGTCCTCTCCAATCTTTATGAACTACAAATGCTATCTCTGCAATAGAAGGCTGACCTGTCTTGAAAAAAGCGCCTAAACCAATAATTTGATCTTCTCCTCTCTCACTAAATTCTCCCACCAAAATCATATCTGTTGAGTAATCAATATTAACCATTGGTTGAATTTTTTTATGCCGAAAATCTTTCATAGGAGCAAAAAATCTCAAATATCTATCTTGCTCATCTAAAGAATAATGAAGTTCTTGAATCATTCTTTCATCTGTAGGTTTTACAGGACGGATTTTAATTGTTTTTCCATTTTTAAGATTTAAAAAAGTCTCATATTTTTCTGGATAAATACTTATTCTTCCATCAATCGAGACTGGTAACTTTTGGTCTGAATACACATACTTCCATTTTTTCGCGTGTTCGAGTAATTCTTCTCTAAAATCGGGATGTGCAATGTTTATCATTTCAAGAACCCTTTCTCGTATGCTTTTTCCATATAGATATGCAATACCCCATTCAGTTACAACATAATGAATATCTCCTCTTGTAATTACCACCCCTGAACCTGGTTGAAGGTAAG
>JABXKB010000109.1 GCA_013375485.1 Promethearchaeota archaeon
TAATATTTTCTTCAGAGTACAAAATTGATCCGACTTTATTAGGTTCACCTTTTTCCCAATAAGATTTTACGTGAGAAGGATGCCATTCGCAATAATTTTCTGCGAATTTTAAGAGCCAATCCCATATAAGTTTAGGCGGGACGTTTATTTCAATAAATTCTTTAAGTGTTTTCATGTTTTAGAAGATTATTCAATTGTTATTAAAAATATTTGATTTTTATACTTTAATTTCAGAAATCCAAATTATCTTTCAATAAAAGAAAGACTATACACCAATATAAAGGATCCAGTGATTTTTTTTAAAGATACTTTCCTTTTTTACACTGATTTTAATGTTAAAAGATAAGCTTATTTTTTTACAGGAATATCTGCTAAATAATATATCAAAATTAAAGAAAGTTCAACAAAACCCTTACCTTTTTTACTAAGTTCATAAAGAACTGTTGGAGGTCGAGTATCTTGAACTGTTCGAGTGATTAATCCTAATTCTTGAAGCTGTTTTAAGCAATCAGACAATGTTCTAGATGAAATTCTTTCCAAGTGACGACTGATATCATTAAAAATCAATCCTTTGTGAATTTCTAGTTCATATAAAATTTCTACATTCCACTTTTTGGTTACAAACTTAAAGATCCCTAAAAAAAATCTTATTTCATCAATTTTCCTTTTTTCATCGTGAATTGTTTCATCAAAGTGCTTATCTAGTGCCTTTCTAATAATTGGTCTTGAATTTCTAATAATTTCCGTAAAAGGTTGAAATTCATTGAATTTAAATAACTCCATCATTTATACCTTATGTAGTTTTTACCTAATTCTAAAAATTTATGTATTTTAAGAGTTTTTTATGATAAAGTGGTTTGTTACAAAATAATAAAAAGTAACATATTATGTTTATTGAAAAAAATCAAAGAACGTATAGTAGCTAATTATAAGATTGAACATCATTAATAATTACAATGGCTTATATTAAATCTAATAAATATTTGCTA
This sequence comes from Promethearchaeota archaeon, assembly GCA_013375485.1. Classification (GTDB taxonomy): domain Archaea; phylum Asgardarchaeota; class Lokiarchaeia; order Sigyniarchaeales; family SOKP01; genus Loki-b32. The sequence goes on from JABXKB010000109.1 coordinate 990, forward strand.
GCATAAAAATTGAATAACTGATTTATATGAAAAATTGGAGAGATAAATATTCTAAAAAAGTGACTTCAAAAGAGGAAGCTATTTCAAATATAACTTCTGGAAACAGAGTTGTTTTTGGACACGCTGCTGGAGAACCAATTGTATTAGTGGATGAACTTGTAAAACAAAAGGATCGCCTGCAGAATGTTGAAATAGTTCATATGGTTCCTCTTAAAGAGTGTCAATATTGTACCCCTGAAATGGAACAGATTTTCTATCATAATTCCTTATTTGCAGGGGCAAGCACACGAAAAGCGATAATGGAGGGGAGGGCGGATTACACTCCTACATATTTTTCTGAAATTCCACGCCTTTTTAGAGAAAATATATTACCATTAGATGTAGCTTTAATTCAGCTTTCACCACCAGATAATAAAGGTTATATGAGTTTTGGTATATCAGTTGACTATACATTGCAGGCTGCTAAATCAGCAAAATTGATAATTGCTGAAATAAATAATCAAATGCCTAGAACAAAGGGTGCTTATATTCACATTTCTGATATAGATTGTATTGTCGAAACTAACAGATCTTTAATTGAAATACCAATTCCTAAAATTAGTGATATTGAAGAAAAAATTGGACTTAATATTGCTACATTAGTACCAGATAAGGCAAATCTTCAATTAGGTATTGGGGGAATACCTGATGCTGCATTAAAATTTCTACAGGAAAAGAAAGATTTAGGAATTCATACTGAAATGTTTTCTGACGGAGTAGTTGACCTCTATGAACAAGGGATTATCACAAATAAATATAATAACATAAATCCAGGCAAATTTACTGCCACTTTCTTAATGGGAACAAAAAGACTTTACCAATTTGTTGATAATAATCCAAATGTTGAAATGCATCCTGTTGATTATACAAATAATATTTTAATTGCGGGAAAAGTTAACAATCTAATTTCAATTAATTCAGCTCTCCAAATAGATTTATTTGGTCAGGTAAGTGCAGATACTCTTGGCTATCAGCAATATTCGGGAGTTGGAGGACAAGTGGATTTTGTTCGTGCTTCAAGTGTATCTCATGGTGGTAAATCGATTATAGCACTTCCATCAACAAACAAAAAAAAGACAATTAGCCGCATTGTTTCTAAATTAAAAGAAGGATCATGCGTAACAACTTCACGTAACGATGTTCACTATATTATTACGGAATATGGAATTGCAAATTTACGTGGAAAAACAATTCGTCAACGAGCAAAAGCTTTAATTAATATTGCTCATCCAATTTTTCGTAAACGACTTGAAGATGATTTCGATAAGAGGTTTGTATCTTGAAAACTCGATTTTCTTAAAAAAAAGTGATAAATAAAAATTTTTGTCAAATAATTAAAATTTGCCTTATCAGCTTAGATTTCGGGATATTACTCATAATTTTCTCATTAAAAGAAAAGTCTTTTAAAAGCTGGTGTGATTCATCAATTGACAGCAATAACATAAAGATTAATATGAGTATTAAAGTAAAAAATGTGGAGATACCATTTAATTTATATTATCCGCCTAATTTTGAAATATATCTCAATTAATTAATTCAGAATTTAAATTCTTTAAAATTAGTTTCACATTTGTTATTTTAAGCATTTTATTTATAGAAAATAGAAAGTTATCACGTTATAATCACACAAAATTTTCCAAATTAAGGGTTTTAACATGAAAGAAGTTACTAGAAAATTAAAAAGTATTATCAATAAGTTAGTTGATCTAATCAATGAATTGAGATAAGTTAATTATCAATCTTCCTTTTTCTCTATTTTTTTTTATATTTTCTAAGAATGGAGCATAAGCAATAAAGAATTATTCTATTACCCATTGAAAAATTTCAAATAACTTTTCTATAAACATTGAAAATTTTAAAAAAAAAAAAAATTAATAATAAAATATATTACCTATTGGCTATTTAGAAGTATTTAATAGCTAAAAGGATATCGTCTCGTGTAATTTTTTTACGTTTTGAGTGTTTCGTTAATTGTAAAGCTGTTTTTGTCAATTTCTCAGCAGATGAACCCAACCAATCAACCAATTCATTTACAGCATCACGAGCAACGATAATAGCCCCATTATGTTTCATTAATCTTCTAATAGGGCTCCAACTTATATATTCAGAACCTGCCATTTTTAATTCCTCCACTTTTTTAATAATTTACTTAATTCTTTATTGAATTTTATTATTTTTTAAGAGATGGTTATATAGATATACATCTTTTGGTTATTTAAAGCTTTTTATCCATACATAATTTTATGGAAATAAAAATAAAAAAAATTAAACGACAAAATTCGAAATTATGAAGTTGATCAATTTCGTGGAAGTTAGAAATTTTTTATTTATTCATTAAAAATTCGAGTTTTAAAACAAAACATATATTTCCAAAAGAATAGAATAATTCAAAGAGAATTGATATTTATAAGTTACAGTTTAAGAACTATAAATCTTTGATAAAAATGATTTGGAACACTAGAATAACAAAAGTGACCGGAATCCAGTACCCAATAATAATGGGAGCCTTTGTGGGATTAGGTAGAGCTGAATTCGCAGCATCTTTTTCAAACGCCGGAGGATTAGGAATTCTAACAGCAATAAATTTTAAAACTGTTGATAAGTTTCAAGAAGAAATTGAAAAAATGAAAAAATTGACAGACAAGCCTTATGGAGTAAATTTTTCTGTAATGCCTCCACAAATCATCGAAAGAACTGGAAGAGGAAGAACGGAGGATTCTTATCTTGATTATGTAGATATTGCAATTGATGCAGGTATTAAAGTTTGTACTACATCAGCCTATAAAGCAACGAAAATAGGAAAAAAATTGCATGATGCGGGATGTTATTGGTTTCATAAATGCGCAACAATGAAACATGCCTTATCAGCCAAAAAAGCAGGTGCTGATGCTGTTACCATTGTAGGTCTTGAGGGTACAGGTTTTAAAAATCCACTTCAAAACACTACACTAATTAATATGACTATGGCAAGAAAATTATTAAAAATTCCTGTTATCGCGGCAGGAGGTATTGGAGATGCAAGAGGTTTCCTAGCTGCTCTTGCCATGGGTGCGGATGCTGTATGTTTTGGAACAGCAATAATCCCAACAAGGGAAAGTCCAGCCTCTGATTCTTGGAAAAAGGCACTTTTAAATCAAGATATCTTTGATGATAAATTTCATAAGAAAATTTTTCATTTTCAATTGAGAGATTCTCCAATAGGCTCCATGGCTGCGGGACATTGCGATGAAATTGTCTCACTTAAAGAATTTATTAATAATATCATATTAAATGCCGAAAAAATCCTAAAAAAATGGGGTTATCAAGGTAATGAATTCAATACTTATTGAAAATAATCAGTATTCTCTAAATCATTATGTTTCCAATAAAAATGTTATTAGTATCTAAAACTTTTCATATAAATTTAAGGGTAATCAATATTATTACTTACAAGACTTAATAGTTAAGTTTGGGAAATGAATTTGGTAAAGAAAAGAAATAAAAAGAAAACAAAGAGAAGTAAGAAATCTAAAGGAAAAAATTCTGAAGTAAAGGAATATGGTGTAGTCTTAACTAAAGATGAGAAATATCGTCATCGTATTTATCCACAAAAAGGGAAAATCCCGGATGAAGATGAGGATTATAAAATCGTTTAAATTTTAATTGATAACATAAATTATGAGAAATTTTGCAAAGAAATCTATCATTATATCTATTAATACAAGCGAACGATTGATCTCATAAATAAGGAGCAAGAAAAAATCAATAGAAATATATTAGAATTAAGAAATTTAATTAACCTATGAGTTCATAAAAATATTAAAAGTTGAATAAAGAAATATAAAATGATATATTTTTATTTTATAACTCTGTTTCAGTCATTTTATTAAACTAATGATGAACTTACCAATTTTTCACGAAATAGTATTTGAAATCTATTTGTCTCCAATCAAATATTTAGAATAAAAATTTATATAAATAATAATGATTCTATTAGAGATATTAATTAAATTTTGAACTAAATGGAATATAAAATGGACTCGGAAACGATTAAAGGCAAATCAGGTCCTCTTTCTCAGGAAAATCTTTTATTAATAAGAAAAGAAAAATTACGAAAAAATATAGAATCTGCAAGTAGATTGTTAAATACGAAAAAAGAACCACTTGAAATAGCTGACTTATTTATTCATAATACTTTTAAATTAGTAGAGGATGGAATTCTTAATAGATTTCCACATATGAATGCAGAAGAAGTCAAGGAAAAAGTTAAAGAAAGTTTGGTATTATCTGCAAAGCTTAAAAAAGTCAAAAAAAGGAGTGTATTTTCATAGCAGAGTTATATGATATTTTATCTCGTTTAGAAAAAATATTTGATGAAATTCGTATCAAATATGTTATTGTTGGTGGAATTGCTTTAATTCACTATGGTCATGTTAGGACTACCCAAGATATCGATTTAATAATCGAGAATGATAGTTCAAAAATCCCAAAACTAATCGATTTACTAAGTACTTATGAATTTGATGTAATGCAAGACCAATTTTATAAAGGATATAGTGAAAAAACAAATATTAGTGTATTTGACAAAAAAAGCTATTTAAGATTAGATATTAAATTTGCAGAAGAACAGAGAGAAAATGATGTGTTAACTAACGCAGTACAAGAAAAAATTCTTGGGAAAAATTTATTAATCGCACCTTTGGAATATGTATTGATAGGAAAAATCTTATATTTAGGAAACGTAGAAGATGTCCCAGATTCTGAATTATTTGAATATCAAGATGTTATTGATTTCTTGACATTATTTCACGTAAATAAAGAAAAAATTGATTTTACTTTATTAGAAAAGAAAATCAAAGAGTTAGGGCTAAATACTACGCTAAAGAGGTTAAAAGAGATAAAACTTGAATAATTTTATTTAAGATTCTTGGAATTTGCATCTTCCTTTATCAGAAATTAATAATTCTCATTAGTTTTGCTTAAAGATATGGATCTATTGGGGATTCCAGATACTTTTTCTTGAACTGAAAATCCAAAATTCTAGTATAACCCGAAATCTTTTGTTTTAAATATTTCAATGTAAAGGTTTAATCCTCTCTATATAATTTAAAAAAGTTAATTTTAAATGGGATTGCCTGAGTAATTAATTTGAATGAAAGGATCAGAAAAACTAAGAGAAAAATTACCAGATTATCAAGGAAAAAGTTTATTTAAGTTTATGATTGTTGCATTTATTACTTTCTTAAGCTCGATTATTTTTCAATTATTAATGGATTCAATATCGCGAATTTTTTCGAATGTTTCTATTTTACAGATCTTAGAACCTCTAACTCCTATATTTGGATCCTTGATTATAGTGACAATAGGATTCCTGTTGATATATTCCTTCTGGAGAAGTCGGGAGAAATATTTGCGTAATTATGGTGAATTAGCTTATCAAAAAGCATTTAAATTTGTAGTGACTGCTGTTCCAATGGTTATTTCTGTTATGGTTCATAGTTTTTTCCCTTCTGATTTTATTGTATCATATGAAAATAGCAATAATCTTAGCTGGTATTTCGGAACTTCGATTTATGATATATTTTTCAACTCTTCAATTGCCTTCTTATTTGTGAGATTATCTTTATTTTTTATATTTTTTGGTTTAGGATTGGCTGTCGTTTCAAGAGCTTTACATACTTTTGGAATTGATTATATGGCTCTTGTCTATGTCTATTACCCAAAGGAGTCTACACTCCAAAACCATGAAATTTATTCTATATTACGTCATCCTACTTATCATGCTTTAATGATACTTTTTATTGGAGGTATATTTCTTAGATCCTCGATTTATTCAATTATCTACTTTTTCATATTTTTAATTGGAATAAATCTACATCTTAAATTCGTAGAAGAAAAAGAATTAATTAAAAGATTCGGAGAAGGATACAAAAAATATAAGAAAAATGTACCAGCACTTTTTGTAAGATTTAGAGATCTAAAAAAATATCTCTCTTTTATATTTTAATGATTAATTACAGATTATCTGTAATTTTTTCTTACATATTTCACAGACTCAATCACTAATTCTTTCAGAACGGAAAGATTAACATCCTCCAGCTTATTTATATACAAGCAAGACTTTCCCGTTTTATATTTTCCCAATTTACCAAGTAATTCTGTATATTTTTCAAAACCATCCATTATATAAACAGTGAGGGCTTGATTTCTGGGAGAAAAACCAATTGCTAGCCAATCCACTTCTCGTCCACTCGCGTAATTGTAATGATAACTCCCAAAACCTACGATACTGTCACCCCACATAATAGGTTCTTCATTAGTGACTTCTTGCATTAATTTTAAGATCTTGAAGCTATCATCCCGCCTTCTCGGATTCTCGACCTGATTTAGAAACTCCTTAACTTTTTTATTAGTTGGTTTAGTTTTTAGCTCTGTCATATAAAAAAACAATAAATTAGCCTTATAAATAGTTATATTTATATTTTATAACTTTGGAAAAAAAGTTTTTTTCTTCTAAAACTCCAAAAACCATCCACTTTTAAATATTACTCTAAAATGAATTTAATTTTTTAATTTATAGGTAATTGAAATTATCTATTAACTTGTTTTTGGATTGTATTTATGGAATTTTGTGTTGTCGCAATCATCTGAGGAATATTTAGTTCTTTATAAATTTCAAGTGCCCTTTGTAAATAATTAAGGGATTTCTCGTGATCTCTCTTGTATTTATAATATATTATCCCTAGGTTATTTAGTGATCTGGCAATACCGGGTTTATTACCCAAATTTTCCATGATATTCAATGCTTCCTCATATTTTTTTATTGTTTCTTCGTATCTTCCTAAATCCCCTAAAACACCTCCAATATTAGTAAGTTGACTTGCTACTCCTTCTAAATTTCTTAATGATTTTTCAATACTTAGTGCTTTCTTATATTCTTCAAGTGCATTTTCAAATTCTTTCCTAGCTTCGTATATAGAGGCAATATTTCCATATCGGACTCCTAAGCTTGTTTTTTCTCCAATTTTTTCAGTGAAGGCTATAGATTGATTAAATAATTCAAGTGCTTTATTGATATCCCCCCTGGTGCGATAAATCATCCCAATATTATTTAAACCAGTAGCTTGTCCCGAAAAATCGCCTATATCTTTTCTGATATCGAGTGCTTCATTATATTTTTCTAAAGCTAAATCGAGCTTTCCTATTTGATAATATACTACTCCAATAGAGTTTGCTGCTAAAGCTTTTACATTTAGGTTCTGAATTTTTTTAGCCGTTTGATATGCCTTTTCTAAATATTGTAAAGCTTGATTGTACTGTCCAGCCGTTCTGAAAATGTTTCCAATAGTATTTAGAGTAAAGCACATACTATTTAAATCTCCTAATTGTTCGTCGATTTTAAGAGCTTCAGAGGCATAATCTAAAGCAGGCTTTAATAAGCCTTGAGAAAGTTTCATTCCAGCTAGGTTGTCTAAGCATAAAGATTTTCTAAATAGATCTCCCGTTTTTTCAGCAATTTCAAGCGCGGATTCAACATTTTTTACAGCATTAGGAATATCTCCATTATCTCTATATAAAAGACCTAAATTATTCAAGACAGTGAATTTTATTACATTTGGAGTGTTCTCTGTTAGTAAATCAGCAGCTTCAAATGAATACTTAAATGCTTTCTTTAAATCACTTTTTTTTTGATATAGGTTTCCTATATTTAATAGTACTGCTATTTTTTCGACAGATTGGTTTAATTTTTCAACAAATTCAAGAGATTTTCCGAAATATTCCAAGGCTTTATCATAATCTCCTTTAGAGAGGTTTATTAACCCTAAAGCATTGGTAAAATAGTTTTGATTGATTTCATCACCTTCTTTCTTGGATGAGCCTAAACCTTTCTGAGCAGTTCTTTCTGCAGATTCTATATCTCCTAATTCATAAAAAAGTTCATGAGCAAGTCGATATTTTGAAGAAATTGAAGTTTTGAAATGGGTTTCTAGCATATAATCACTAAAACTTAAAGTTTCAGCTGTATCTTTTTGAAGTTGCTCAAAAGATTCTTTATATATTGGTGCTAATTGCTCTTTTACAAATTCAATAGTCTTGGCTTTAATCTTGTAAACTTCTATGTTATTATTCGAAGTGAGTTCTAATAACAAATAATCTAATTTAGGTAATTCGGAATATCTTAATTCTGATAAATCTTTTACAGATTTATATTTATAAATTTCTTCTTTTTCAGGAGTTAGGTTTTGATCATGGTCGATCCAGATTATTCTGTTCATAGTGATCAATTCCTTTAACATTGGGCTGATATCAAAATCATCACTACCAGAATAACCCATAATAACTAAATCTCTTCTATTCATTACTTCATTGATTAATGGTTTTTTATATGGTTCAATAGCAAAAGTTTCACCTTTTTCCCTTTCACGCCCAAGAGCACTTATAGTAGTTACTAAAGAATCCTTTGTTAATCTTCCCTTTATCACATCCCATTTAGATCCATGTATTTTAATGATTGGGAACTGGAAGGATACATTCTTCTGATAATCTTCTTTTGTTATAATAACCATAGCTTTTTTATGATAATTATGAAACATAGGAAATACATCGAGTTTTTTCTTTAACGCCCTTTCAATAAGATAATCGAAATTTGTCGTAATTACGTAATTATACCGCATTATCATATTTGCTAAGAATATATGAATAGCATTTGGCTCTTTTACTCTTTGTAGATAATCCAAAAACTTTAATTCCTTATCGAATAGATTCTGAACTTTTTCAACCAAGAATTCATATCTCAAGGATTCCAATGATGATAGTTTCTCTATTTCCTCTTCGGGGGCATAATACTTGAACAATTCATGCACAAATTTTCTTGCAGAAGGAACGCAAGATGGAGGATCCATCGAAATTCCTGCACCTACTAAATAAGTATACAATCTAGTTTCAGAAAAAAGATCTTTAAAATCTGGTGCTTTGATGCCTTCTGAAATCTTAATTATGATCTCCTCTAGCTTCATTTTAGAACCTTCATTTATACTAATTAATATATTTAATCATTTGAATGTCTTAAGATAATTTATCTGCTGTTAAAAATTCTATGTTTACTATAAAATATAACTGATATGTAAGTTGGACACATCTCTTTCAATAAAAAGCGGATTATATATAACAAACAAGTATGTAATGAAATAATATTTCTCATTTATTTTTAAAATTTTAAAAAAGAAGTAAATTTTCTTCCTTGAGCTTCAATAATACACTCTTTGCCTTTAGGATTTATTTTCAAAATCGCCTTATCAATAATTTCGATAGGAATACCCTCTTTTGGTAGAACTTTATGAAACCAATCGATTATAGATTTATAGTACCTTTCTACGTCATTTCCTTCAAGATCAGGACAAAAAACTCCTGTCTTTAAATCAATTAATATTTCATTCTCAGGTCTATAATGGTAAAATGGATCTACCATGTATCCTTGTGAATCTCCGGATGATTCTCTTATTATCTGGTTTACTACAGATTTTAATCTGTTTAATTTCATTTATATCATCTTATCCATTTGAATTAGTTATACTTTTAAAATTCATCACTTCATTTTCTGAAATCCATTTCAGAATTATGCCAAATATTATAAATTCTTGACCATTTAAACTATGTTTGCAATCATCTAATAAAATAGCATGATTTTCTGGAATTTTCGCTTGTTTCTTGTTCATTTCAAAAGAAATTGAGTATGGAAAAATATGATCATCCTTCGCATGAATAAGATATACACGGTTTTTATTATATTCAGCATCTTTTTTAAGATAATAATGTGCGGTTGTTTTTAATGCCCTTTCATCTTCTACTTTAGAAATTATACGTTTGACGAACCATCCTGCTGATAAAATGCGGAATTTTGCTTCAAGCAAAAGTTCAACAGAGTGTAGAGCACTCATCCCTATTACCATCGCAATTCGTTTGTCTACATAACACTTTGTTAGAACTGATGTACCGCCCATTGATTTCCCTATACAACACAGAGCACCCTTTCTAACATCTTCAAAAGAACAGATAAAGTCGAGGACACTATTAACATCATCGTATAATTTAAACCAATCTGATTTTTTACCTCCCGCCTCCCCATGACCCCTTTGATCAAAAGCTACGGTAAGATATCCCATATGTGCAAGAGTGATGAGATATATTTCATTTTCCTCTTTTTTCGCCCAAAATCCATGAAAAAATATGATTGTTGGCTTTGGTTCGGGATAACGTCTTCCCTTTAATGTTAAAATTGTATCTGAAATCGAACGATAAAAGTTTGCGGATGATTTTACACCATCTTCAAAAATGAATCCCACTTTCTGAATATCTACTGTACTTTTAGAAATATTTTCGAAATTACTCTTGTGTGTATGTATTCCTGTTTTGAAAAGAATGATACTAACTAAGATGTAGATAAAGCTGAGTGAAATTCCCAAAATTATATTTTTAAAATCTACAATAAGAGTATAAATTAAAAAGCTACTTATAATTATGAATGCTGGTAAAATTAAAAGTAAAATCCGAAGTCTCAATTTTACATGACATTTGATGTTTTATTATTTATACTGATAAAAAGACAGAATTAGTTATAATAATTAGTAATTGACTTAGGTAAAATTACTGGATAATATATGTAAAAAGGAAACTGTTATAATTAGCCTCCTTTTATGCTGTCCAAACTCCAATTTAAATTATTATTAAAATTAAAGTAATAAAATAGGGCAATTAAGTTTAAAGTTTAGCAATAATTAAATTTAGTATCTTGCCAGAGCTTCCAGAAGTAGAAACATTCAAACGTTACCTAGATAAAACCTCATTGAATCAGATTATTAAAGATATAAAAGTAACAGATAATAGAATTTTAAATATCGACGAATTTCATTTAAAAAAATTTCTAACCAATAAAAAATTTAAGTCATCCAATCGACATGGTAAATATCTTCTAATAAATATTGGTCAAGGATATCTTATTATGCATTTTGGAATGACAGGAGATTTGGAATATTTTAACAAGAAAGATGATGAACCAAAATTCAGTAAAATAATATTTCACTTCAATAATGATTTTAATTTAGCATATATTTCAATTAGAATGTTTGGAAGAATAGATATTGCCGAATCTATTGAAGAATTTATCGAAAAGAATAAATTAGGACCGGATGCATTTAAGATGAGCCTTGAACAATTTAAGGAAGCTCTTTTAAGAAGAAGTGGCGTTGCTAAAAATCTATTATTAAATCAAAGTTTTGTTGCTGGTATTGGTAATATTTATTCCGATGAGATTTTATTTAGGACAAAGATACATCCTAAAACCAAAATAAATTCCTTAAATGAAAGTAAAGTTAAAGAGCTTTTTACTAACATTAAAGAAGTATTACAAGTTGGTATTGATAAGAAGGGTGATCTAAGTACTTATCCTAACCATTTTCTAATTACTCATCGTACAAAAGATGATCACTGTCCAGTGTGTAAATATGAAATCAAACGTATCGAAATATCAGGACGACATGGTTTTTTCTGTCCAAATTGCCAGAAAGAATAACAGAGATAATAAGCGTTCTATTTATATGATTGGAAAATAGGAAATACATATGAAATTTCTATAGTCCAATCTTTATTCATACTATATTTTCTTTTTTCTTTTATTAATGATAATATTTGTTTTTTTCACAAAATTAAAATTAATTCCATAAATAATTGCACTTATATCTAATTCTTAATTAAAACTAAAGTGATTAGACTGGAATCGATTCATAAACGTGGAGTAGGTCGAGAACATCCAAGAAGTCATCTAATCCAACTATCAGCGGCAATCATTTTTTTTTTTATATGGATTTTAGATTCTTTTATTTTCATGTTCTCTACAATATTAGCTCGCTATATGCCATTTATTATCCAGATTGTTTTATTTCTTATTCTTTTAATAATAGGACTTTTTTTAATATTCAGGACAGGTCATATTTTATTTCATGAAGAAACTCCTTCTAGACTAATAACAACAGGGATTTTTGCACATACAAGGCACCCCTTATATCTAGGTGTTCTTATAATATATCTAGGGTTT
>JABXKB010000396.1 GCA_013375485.1 Promethearchaeota archaeon
ATTCTACTTATTTATATATATAAACCACGCCGTTGCGGATGCCTTTTCGAGAATTCCTTATCAATCCGCCTTCCTAACACGTGTCCTATATTTGGATCGCGTTCAATTATTAATTCTTTTAAATAATTACCATGTTCTTGGGAATATTTTTCAATACCAGAAGCAATGACATTCTGATCTTTCTTTATAGGGACAATCATTCCAAATAAACGAAGCATATCGTTTGGTGATATTCTTTTCCCAATTCTCTCATCAATGTCCTTGTCTAAATCTCTAACAACTGTCCCCATGCTTAAAGCAGAATAAGGACTCAGTTGTTTTGATTTTAACCAGTAAGCGTTGGGCTTCTTTGTAATAAATGTATCCAAATTTCCTTTATCATCATTTGAACCTATTACTCTCCAATCTTTTGGGTCTTTATCATACTCTTTTTTCATTTTTTTTATGACTGAGTTAATTGGAGCAACTCCGTAATAGTCTTTTTCTTCCTTATTATCACTAGTCATAATCTCTATTATATAAAGTAATTATAACTATAAAAATATAAACAAAATATCATATAAACAGTAAAATATATTAAATTGAAAAAAAAGAGGATATACAAAAGAAAATTGTAAATGTAAAAAGTGGAATATCAAAAAAATTTTAATAAATTCAAGGAATTCATTGGATTATTTGATGAATCAATAAATAATAATGATTTTCAGCAATTAAATAAGTTTTATCCTCTAATTGAGGATTTTGAAGTTCTTTTTTTAAGTGGTTATCAGAAACGCAAAAAAGAAGGTGTGTTTTACACAAATAAAGAAATCTCAGATTTTATTGTTTCTGAAGCACTACTTAGTTTAATTAATAAAAAATTCAATGATCACGATCAGGATTTTAAAGAGATAAAAAGCTTGGATGAGATTTACAAATCTAACCTTGAATTTAAACAAAAATTAAGAGAATTATTATTAAATGTTAAAATTTGTGATCCTGCATGTGGATCGGGTGGGTTTCTCGTAAGTTCCGCTGATATCATTTTTACTATCCTTAGAAGACTAGAATTAAACATCACTGAGTCTAATATCAAAAATCAAATACTAAAGAACTTATTTGGGTATGATATTAATGAATGTGCGATTAAATTATGTATATTGAAACTTCTTAGATGGTATCAGAACAAGTTCGATAATAATATGGAAAAATCACTATCAATTTTGATATCAAATTTAAAATTACAAAATAGTATTATAAATTCGAATTTTCCCAAATTTGATATAATTATAGGAAATCCACCTTATGGGAATATTTTAAATCAAAATGAGAAGGAAATCTTAAAAAAAGAAAACATATTCTATAAGGATATTTACTGTGCATTCCTATTGAAAGCTTTAAAGTGGAGTAATGAAATTATAGGCTTCTTAGTTCCAAAGAGTTTCCTCCTAAGGCAAGGCTATATTAATTTTAGACATGATTTTCTTTCTAGAGCAAATATCATAAAAATCTTTGATATTGGTTCCAAGATGTTTAAAACTGCTACAAATGAAGTCCAAATTGTATTATATGAAAATAAAAATGGGTATAAAAACAGAGATTTAAATGTCTACAATTATCCAAAAACTAAGATCATTACTTATCTAAACCAATGTGTAGATTCTTTAAGAATTTGCCATAATTTAAACTGCCCTTTAAGCTTAAAATCTAAAAAATTGTATGTCTATACTTTTAAGAAGAATTGTCCCTTTTGTGAATCAGGTACGGTTCAACTGAATCGGATTAGAATTAAACCGAATGAAGAAATATATGAATTAGTTGAAAAGATTGAAAATATTGGAGATTTAAACTATCTAAATCCTGTAGATTATCCAAAAATGATTAGAGGAGAAGAAGAAAAAGGACTTCAGCTAGTAAAAAGAAAACTAAGAAAAGATACAAATGGTTCTTGCTTTTTTATTAGCGCTAGAAATGATTTCAAATATTATAATTTCAGAAAGATCAAATCGTTTAATATAGAAGAAGTTGATTCAAAGTTTTTAAAGGGCAATAATTATGAATACTATAAACACCCAAAATTGTTAATAAAACATAATAATATTATCCCAGAAGCGATTTATACTGAAGATAATGTGTGCTTTACATCATCAATTTATTCATTACTTCATAACGATATAGATAAGTTAAAATACATATGTGCTGTTCTGAATTCAAGTTTAATCCAGTTTTATTGTATCTACGGTATTAATAATCAAAAGGATACCACTATTAATTTAAATCAATATATGATTAGACATTTACCTATCGTTAACCCTGATGATAATGTTAAGATGAAAATCGTAGAAAAAGTAGAAAAAATAAGGAATTCATTTATTATGAGCAATCAAATTGTTGATGAAAAAGTTCATCAATTGTTAAAAGAAATTGATGATCTAATATTTAATCAATATTCAATTACAGAAAATGAAAAGAATTTGATTATCTCAGATGTAAGAGATCAAATTAAACATTTTGAAGCGATTTATAGTAATTGAAGTTGAGTGATGATTAATCAACTGATTTAAAACAAAAATCACAATAATTATCTCCTATACCCATAAACTTATTTCTTTCAAATTTTATTTTTGGATTAAACTCTTCAAAAGCCATTTTATAAAAGGGGAAGCACATATTTTTACAGATTAAGGGTATTCTGTCTTGCCGATTTGTATTTCTATCCATTATTGCTTTATAGGGACACTCTTTTATTTCAATAATTACTTCTGATTCAGAAACGCGATTAACTAAATATTTCCAACCTTCCACAGACCATCGAAATGTAATTATTTCAATTAAATCACTTAGATTATTTGTTTCAATGTCCAGATATTTCTTAATCCTTCTAAAAATAACTTTCATAAGTCTTATCCAAACCGCTCTATCAATTTTTAGAGCTGTGTCCCACCCCACTTCCTTTTCAATTTCTAACATCCACAACCCATCCATGGTAAAAAAATTCTTTTCGAAATAGAACAACTTATCAGAATTAGTTACTTTTCTCATATGATAGCCCCTAATTTTTCTCAATAATATTAATAAAGAAAAGGATATCATATTATATATAGTATCAAGGTAAGAAAAAAAACGTATTAATTCAAATACTCATCTCTTTTACTCTTATCTAATTCATTAAATTAATATAATCTTACTATTCTATATTATCTTTTATTTTGATAATCTTAAATATTACAGATAAAGATTTCAAAATCTTTAAATATGAAGATTCATATAAAATAAATTAGACATAACTAAA
>JABXKB010000110.1 GCA_013375485.1 Promethearchaeota archaeon
GGATTTATTGTTTTCTTTTTAATAGGCATAGGATTAGGAGGTTCATTGTATAGCAAGGATTTAATTGTCTCTGATATAATTGACGAAGATGAAGTTAATACTGGAATAAGACGAGATGCTAGTTATTTTGGAATATATATCTTTATACTACGATTAGCAAATGTTTTTGTATTTCTCTCTATAGGGTTAGTTTTTACTAATGTAGGATGGACAATTTTCGAACCCGAAGCAGTTACTCAAGAAATTGTAGTAGGGTTAAGATTACTAGGTTTTGTATTTCCCGCAATAGCTTTAGTTGTTATTATCTTAGCAATGTACAAATATCCATTAGATGGTAAATATTTAAATGAAATAAGAGAGAAATTAGTTGTAATTCATGAGGAAAAGAAAGCAAAAATTGAAGCTTAAACTATCTTTTTTTTTCTTAATTTTTTGAATAGGTTTGGCTTAAAATCTAAGTATTGCTCCTTTTGATGCAGACGTAACTAGCCTCTTATATTTCAGAAGTGCTTTGCTTTTAATTTCTTTTTCAAGGGGTTTCCATTTTTTCAATCTCTCTTGAATTTCTTCGTTTAAAAGCTCTACTTCTAGTCTTCTCTTAGGGATATCAATATTAATAATATCTCCATCTTCTAAAATAGCGATTGTACCTCCTACATACGCTTCAGGGCTCACATGTCCTATACATGGACCTGAAGTAGCACCTGAAAATCGTCCATCTGTAATTAAAGCTACCCTATTTAAATCTCGCTTTACCATAAGATTAGCTGTTAAAGCTAATAATTCTGGCATCCCAGGCCCTCCTTTGGGGCCTTCATATTTAATAACTAAAACAGAATTATTTGGTATTTTGTTTGAAGCTAATGCATGAATTGCTTCTTGTTCCGAATTATAACATAAAGCAGGACCTTTAAATTTCAACATATCTTGATTTTTTATTGCAGACTGTTTCACAACTGCTCCTTCTGGTGCTAAATTTCCTTTCAATATTACCGTCCCTCCCTCTGGAAATACTGGACTACTTAATGGTTTAATCACCATATCATCTAACACTCTTACTTTACGAATTTGTTTTCCAATAGTAATTCCAGAAACAGTTAAACAATCTAAATGGATATATTCTTTTAATCTCTTTAAAACTGCTGGAATACCTCCAGCTTTATATAAATCTACAATTCCATATGGTCCTGATGGGGAAACATTTACTATGGTTGGAATCATTTTACTATATTCATTAAAAATTTCTAAATCAAAATCAATCCCCATTTCATAAGCAATTGCGGGGAGATGAAGAGCTGAATTTGTTGAACCTCCAATTGCCACATCCACCATAATAGCATTCTCTAATGATTCTTTAGTCATAATTTGTAAAGGAGTTATTCCTCGTTTCAATAATTCTAATACTTGGCGACCTGAATTCTTTGCCACTATGTATTTCATTCTGGTCATTGCTGGAATTGTAGCTGCGTTGGGTAATGTCATTCCAAATGCTTCCATCAAACATTGTATTGTGTTAGCCGTCCCCATCAATTCACAAGCACCGTAAGTAGCACATGTTATACAATTTAATTTATGAATAAAATCTCCATAATTACTCTGTTCAATTCCCTTAAAATCTGGTTTAAATCTAATCTCATAAAAATTAGGGCCTCCCGGAACACAAATTGTTGGGATATCTAATCGAATAGCAGCCATCAATACAGCAGGATTTATTTTATCACAACTAGAAATTGTTACCATGCCATCTAATCTATGTGCTTGAACCATTAATTCTATTGAATCCGCAATTGTTTCTCGTTGTGGAAGAATGTATCGCATTCCTTCATTCCCATTTGCCCATCCATCACAAGGTCCAATAGTGCAGAATTCAAACGGAATTCCTCCAGCTTCAATAATGCCATATTTCACTGCTTCTGCAAGATCCCTTAAATGTTTATGCCCTGGGTTTACCTCATTCCACGTATTAACAACGCCAATAAAAGGTTTTTCGTATATTTCTTTTTCTTCAAACCCTAACCCTTGAATTATTCCAGAGGCTACATATCTAAATGGTGTATCTTTAACACCTTCAAAAATGGTTTTGCTTCTCTTCTTTAAATCAATTTCTTTATCAACCATCTTTATATCCTACATTTGTGTATATACTATTTTTTTATGTGTTATAATCAAATTAATATCATTAAAAAAATAATTTTCCACATACAATACTAAATTACTTTTTTAATTGTGAAAACAATGGATGAAAAACAAATGGAATTTATCCTAAATGAGTATTCTAGATTGTATACATGTGCAGTCTCAGATGCTATTGATGAATTAGGATTTGAACCAGGTTATATTGATGCGGGGATTAAACCTATGTGGCCTGGTGCGAGGTTGTTAGGTTTTGCAGGAACTATGAAAATGATTCCAACTAAAGAACCACTTGATAGAAATATTATTGCTCGCCTTGTAAAATTTATTAGAAAAGCTCCAAAATTTCCGATAATATGTGTTGATATGTCAAATCAAATGATAGCTGCTGGTTTAGGCCAGAGTACAAGTAGAATTCTCATGAAGTTAGGATTTAAAGGAGCTCTTGTTGATGGTCCTATCCGAGATCTTGCTCAGGTGATTGATTTAGGATTTCCCATTTTTGCTAGAGGCAGAATAAGTTCTTCAATTCGCGGTAGAATGGTAGTGGATTTAGATTCAACGATGAAATCAATTCAATGTGGAGAAAGAACTATCAATCCTGGAGATCTGGTTTTTGGTGATATAAATGGAGTAGTAATTGTAAAGTCTGAAATTATAGAGAAAGTTCTAAAAAAAGCAAAAGAGATAATATCTACTGATGAATGGTGGTTTGAACAATTAGAAAAAGGACGTGAACCAACAGATATCGAAAAAGATAAACCATTACCATAAATTTTAATTACGTTTCAATCATCTTAAGATTAGAATATGAAATCAGAAGACATATTAGCATTGGGTAAAGTAATTGATTTAGTTGAAGAATTTGTTGAAAAAAGCATAATCAGAAGGAAAAAAGTTAATTTTGACAGGATTAAAGAGAAAGTCCATAGCTTAGAAGGTATAAAGGAAGAAGAAAAACAATTTAAACTATACAAAAGCATTATACGTAAATTACACTCATTTTTAAACCAAGAATTACTCATAAACACATACTTCATTATAGGAGGGCATGGAGGTATTATTATCAACGATATTGGTTTCTGTGAATTTGATTTTCCTAACTTAGCGATGGAAGATTTGTTTAAAAAAATGCAATTAGCTATAGAAACCAATATGCCTTATAATATTGAAATAGCCATCTCATGTTTAGAATGGTTAGATAAGAATTGTCCCGACAAAATTATTGAGTTCTTAAAATTATTTAAACGTGGGAGATTTGAAATAATTAATCCTTCATATTCACAACCATATAATTTATTAATAGGTCCAGAATCTAATATAAAACAATTTGAATATGGGCTAAATGTTTTACAACGATTAGGGTTAACTTCGAATATTTTTTATTGTTCAGAAAGTTCTCTTCATCCGCAAATTCCTCAACTTTTAAAAGGGTTTAATATTAAATATGGTTCTTTGAGAACTCGATTATTAGGAGTTAATCCAACATCTAATTCAGCATATATAAATTGGATTGGATTAGATAACAGCTCTATAGATGCAATGATTGATCAATCAGGTGTTTTTAATGGAGAATATTGGCATGGAACCTTCTTTAAAGAAATTCCAAACCTACTATTTCAAGCAATAGCACGTCCTTTTATGGAGTATATTATCTATTCTAATCTTGAGGATTTCAGAAACCCTGAACCCTATCAAGAAGAAGTCTGGCGTGTATCCAATACTTCAGAGATTTTTGGTAGATTTTTACAATGCTCTGAATTCTTTAATCTAATTGAAAAGAATGGTGAATACAAATATCAGAGAGACGAATTTCTACTTGGGGATTTTATATTTTTATCTTCTAAATTGTTTCTACACAATAAAAATTCTGAAATACTCCTTCTATCAGCAGAAATTATGAATTGTATTTTAGGGATTTTTAATAATAAGAATAATGATAACTTTCTTGAAGATTTATGGAAAAAACTTTTACTTACACAAGCTCATGATTGTTATGCTGTACCTCATATACGACCTGGTGATTATACTCAGGTCCAGTTCGGTAAAGAAGAACTGAAAAAGTTAGAATTGAAATTAACTAATATATCAATTTCTGATTTAAGTGTCCAAATTCATCAAGAAATTCAAGTTAAATGTCAAGATTTCATTAAAATATCACTATCTCAGCTGGTAAAAGAATTGGGACGAGAAAAAAATGGCTCAAAAAATGCACCCAAAAAAGTTTTTGTGTTTAATCCTACATGCTTCACCAGAAGCGATGTAATCTTAATTAATTCTCACCACGAGCCTGAGTTTAAAATCATTGAGAATATTCCCGGATTTGGATATAAGATTTTTTCATATAGTGAAGAGAATAAGATAGAAACTCATAAAGATTCAGCATTTTTATATGATGTAGAAATCTTAGAGGATTTAAAAACAATTCAAATAAAATTTAAGAAAAATGAGGTTTTTGAACTAAAATTTAATTCCAAATTAGATTATAAGTTGTATTTGGAAGAGCAATATCAAGATAATGTGGTACAAAGGTTTGTTATAATAGGAAAATTAATAGACCAAGCCTTCAAGATTAAATTAGTTCAATATAGAGGAATAAATCGGCTTGAATTTTTCCTTGATTCAAATTCATTACAGGAAATAATACTCACACCTCTATTTGAAATTAATAAATCTATTATAAATTATCCTTTTGGTATTGAAGAAACGAAAAGATCGAAAATCCAAACATTAGACTTTATGTGGTTAAAAGGTCCTGAGCATGGTATAATTTATATTCAAAAAAGTAGCCAGAAATTCAAAATTAACCGTGAAAATTTTGAAATTCGAAATTTAATACCGCAAAAGGGAAGATATGAAATTGCGATATCAATTACAAATGAGAATGATTCAATTTCACCCCTATTATATGTAAATTCATTTTATTTTAAATTATTAACCACCTATGTAGACGAAAAACTTGAATTTAATAAAAATGGAGATTCTTTTTTATCAATTGAATCTCCAATTTCTGCTATAAATATGTGGAGACGTAAAAATGGGTCATTTCTAAGACTACTTAATCCTAGTGATAATAGGAGGTCTATTGAATTAAAGGGAGAGTTAATCAAAAATAATGTAAAAGAGATAGATTTTAATTATAATGTAATATCATCTACAGAATCTCACAATATAAATTTTAATCCATGGAAGATTAAGACTTTTAAATTTTAGAAAAAGTACAAATTTTACTCGATTATTATTGTAGAGAAAAGATTTTCTGCTAAAGTTTTTACTTCTAATAAGCTTTTTGACCTATCTGGGACATCAATTATTGGTTTACCCTTTAATTCAAATTCAGTTATCACATTATCTTCCGGGATTTCCGCTAATAGAGGTAATTTTAATTCTTTGAGTTTTTTTTTTATTAGATTTGCATTCCCTTTAACTCTATTTAAAATTAAACCCAATTTTTTATATTGAGTAAATTTTTTAGCACTATCACGTATTGCCGCGGCAGTTTCAACACTCCGTATTGATATATCTGAAACAATTAAAAGAATATCTACAGATTCTATTACCATTCGATTGATCTGCTCAAGCCCTGCTTCACAATCAATTAATACAATATCAAAATCTTTAGAGATTGAGCTAATTACTTTCCTTAAAAGAGCATTTGAAGGACAAAAACAACCAGGTCCCTCAGGTTGTCCTATAGAAAATAAGCTAAAATCCTTACTTTCAGTTATAGCGTTATATACTTCCAAATCAATATTTTCTGCTACTTTTTCGAAATCTTTTGCTTTTGTGAGAATTTCATCTATAACATCAGTTCTCAATTTCTCAAGACTTTTTTTTGGGACTAAATTTACCATATGGCTCAAGTGTGGATGTGTTGGGTCCGCATCAATTAAAAGCATTTTAAATTTATATAATTTTGAAATACTTTTCGCTAAGAGAGTTGTTATAGCGGTCTTACCAGAACCTCCTTTTCCAACAACCGAAATTGTTAATGGTTTGTCATAATGACTTATATCTATCATCTCAATAGTGCCAAAAATTCCTAAACATTATTTCTCAATTTTTTCTCGTTCAACTAATACTTGTTTAATTTCATAACAATCTTCTTGATACGGACAAATCTCGCATCCCCAATCATATTCGCAATCTATTCTCTTTTTCCATTCTTCGATTTTTTTTAACCATTTTTCATTTAGAGAAGCATTAATTTTAGAAGTAATTTTTATAATCTCATCAATTAAATTGGGATAAGAATTTATAAAAAAAATCTCCATAGATTCAATTAAATCTTTAAAACGTTGCTTGTATAAATAAAAAATCGCATTTCCTAAAAATTCAAATGTAAAATTGGTTTTTATGTTCTCACTGATTCGACACCAAAATTTCCTAGGAATTGTTCTTATTAAAAATCCTTCTATGCCATTAGAAATAAGATTAAATTGTTTTAAGGATTCCCAATTCTTATCGGTAATATTTTTTACCCCAATTAGGATTATCATTCCAAAATCGGTAGATAAATCCGATATATCCTTGCTTTCTAGTCCAATTAATGTAATTCTCCCGTTTTTTATATATTTAATAAAATCTAAATGAGAGAAGGGATAAACTAAAGAAAATGACTTTTTATTGATGCCTCCCAGTTCAAGCTTAGTTTCTTCTTGAAGAATAATCTCTTTATGCTTATCTAATTCAACTTTTATGTTTACTTTTTCAAAGAGTTTATGAGGATTAGGATTCTTTTCATAAATAAATACATTTTTCCCTTCTTGGGACTTAGAGTTTATATAATTCCTTAAATTATCAAGAAATTCTTGTAATAATGCGATTTTCATAAAATTCCATTTATGATTCTATAAAGATAATAAAAAAAAAGGATTAATAGTTTTAACTCTTAATTGCTTTATTTATTAATTCTGATAGATCAAAGGTTTTGATTTCATCATTTTTGATATTTGATTTGAATTGGTTTAAACAGAATGGACAGCAAGATACAATTGCTTCAGCAGTAGTTTCTTTCGCTTCCTCAATTCTTTCATTCGCAGCAAAACTGGATAAATCTTTAAATGCTGACCTCACACCACCTCCAGAGCCACAACACCAAGCATTTTGTTTATTTCTTGGCATTTCCATTAAATTAATTCCAGGAATATTCTTCAATACTTCTCTTGGAGGTTCATATATTCCCATGTGGCGACCAATATGACAGGGATCGTGATATGTTATATTCATGTTTACATTAGTATTGAATTTTACCTCATTATTATTTAATTTCTCCAGTATAAATTCAGGTAAATGAAGAATCTCAATACCATGGTCGAGTCCAAATTTTTTAGGGTATGTTTCTTTCAATGTTCGATAACAACCAGCACAAGATGTGATAATTTTTTCAATTCCTTCATTTTTAAAGATATCCACGTTAGTCTCAGCAATCTGCTTTGCTTTTTCAGTTTGACCCGTCATATATACGGGAGATCCGCAACAATGCTCCTCTTTAAGTATTTTAAAATCAACTTGAAGAGAATTTAATATTTCTGTGGTATTAATTGCAATATTTTGTTCTCTATAACTAGTTGTACATCCAACAAAATATGCTAATTTTGCATCTTGATATTGATTTATATTGGAAGGTAACCAGTTTGTTCTATTTTCATGCTTTTCCATATAAGGATTGTATTCCAAAGCAACATGTTCGGAATACTTTATTTGCTCTGGCATTGGTCCTAAACCTTTTTGAACAGCCTTTTCTCTCATTGCCATTAACCATTCTCCAGCATAATAGTGGATTTCAGGGATTTGACATTGTTGTGTACATGCTAAGCAAACAGAACATTGGTAAAATATGTTAGCTAAATTTTCCGTCCATCTAAGCCGATCAGAAGTCACTGCCCATGCTAGAAGATTCTTACCTCCAAGATAATAGGCTTCAAATTTTCCAAACTCTCCTGAAGGACAAACACGAGGCCACCCATTTTCATGAAATGCTGTTCTACATGTACCGCATTTTCCACATTGATAAAAGATATCTTTATAATAATCTAAATCTTTATTACGATCAAGTTTTTCTATATCTGGTATATTGGTAATTTGAGAGATTCCTTTATCCTTTAGAAATTTCAATTCTTTCCCTTCTGGAATATTAATCACCTTCAATTCCTTGTCCTGGATTCATTATATTATTTGGATCAAGGAGTTTTTTTATTTTTTTTATCAATTCAGTGGTTGCTGGAAGAGTTTTGATTTTATGGTGTTCTACAACCCATAAAGGAGGTTTGTACATGATAACACCATCTATTTGATGAACTGCATCAAAAATTTCTTTTAAAATTATTCTGGTTTTTTCAATATCTTCTGGATCATTCTTATCAAAACAAATATTTGCACGAGCAACACAATAGTGACCTCCAAACATAATTCTGCTATAAAATTGAGGTGGTTTATTATATTTAAGAGTTATTTCTCTTGTTAAGCTATAATATCTTGCTATATCACTTGTGGAGCAATAAGATCCTATCCATTCACCACCACCACCACGAGCAAAATTCCAACAACCCCACGCTTGAACTGGATTATAACCTCCAAATCCAGGGAAAATATCTACGAAAACTCCTCTCATATCACTCGGAAATGATTCTAAAAATGATTTCGCGCTTTGAGGTTTTATATTAAATTCCTTACAAATTTCTTTTATAGCATCACATTGGGCTTTATGTTGATCTTCTGTATAAGCTTGAGTTGTTACTAATCCTACAAAATCTGGTAATCCAAGTTTAACTGGATCCATAGCAACACTTTTTTCATTAAATCCCTGAAGTGCTTGACACCATCCCATGTTTACAAATATAATATCCACAATCCCCAATCCTGCTTTCGAAAGCTTAAGTAACAATGGTACTCCTTGATCAACAGTTTGTACCAATATTGCAATATCCTCTCGGTATGGTAATTTTGGCCATAATTTTATGGCAGCTTTCGTCACAACTCCAGTTGTTCCTTCCCATCCAATAAACAATCCCGCTAGATCTGGTAATGGTTGTCTACCATACCATTTATTTGAAACACTACATGATCCTACTTTAACTAGCTCTCCAGAACCTAATACTACCTCTAAACCATTAGTAAACTCTGCTCCTGTTCCTCCTATCATTCCAAGATCCCACATTCCATAAGCTAAGCATGATGGGACTACACCCGTACCTGGGGGAGAAAAAGTTACTCCTGCCCTAAAATCGGGATTATGCTTATTAAGATAACCTACGAGATCAGCCCAAGTGATTCCTCCCTCAACAACAACATACATATCATCTTCATTTACCTCAAGTACGCGATTCATACGCCGTAAATCTACAACAATGCCACCTTTTCGAGGTGTAGCAATAGAGCCAAAATTAATTCCTGAAACCCAAGGAACAATAGGAATTTTATGTTTATTAGCGACTTTTACAATCTCTTGAACCTCTTGTGCAGTCTCTGGCATGATTACTATATCACATTTGCCTTCTGGTTCTGCGGTTATAAAATCATAATGGTATAAAAATTGTATTTCAGGTTCATCAGATACATATCGATCTCCAACAATATTGCCTAATTCTGCTACAATACTACTAATATTCATACTAAATCATATTTTTTAGAAATTTAATTTGAAATTACAATATTTAAAGATATTTACTCACTGATATTAAAGTATTTTCATGTAATTAATAGAATCAATACTCTTTACAAAAGATGTTTAGAATTTTTTACATAAGTGTCTGAGCAAACAATTTTATTTTTTCTCTTATAATTTTTTCAGAGGCAAATCGAGCATCACCTACATCAACATCAATTAAAAGCATTGGTATACCAACCTCGTCTCGTAATGCTTCTCTTAAAATTTGAGGAACACTTCCAAATTGTTTGCAACCTATATGTGATGTAAAGATAAAACAATCAGCGGAATATTCTTTTGCTAATTGAACACATTGATCAATAAAAGAATAATAGAACTCCGCAGATTGCTTAACCATTGGAGCCTCCATTGATTTTTTTGCCATTCCATAAAATAATGCGTCTAAATCTGAATGAGTATTAATTGGTTCAGCAAAATTATAGTTAAAGATATCAAATAAAATTGACATTCCAAGATGGCGATCTAACCATTCTCCAAGTTCTAAATCGAAGAATATAATCATATATGGCCAAATACTCCTAACCTTTTCCTCTCCAGCATGATGTTCATTATTCTTATACCTTTTTTTTGCGATTTCTAGCATATCATTATAATAACTTACCATTTCAGTCCGTCCTGATAAATAAATTGCTGCTGCTGCCGACATCGCGTTAAACATGTTCTCTACTGGACACGGTTTTGCTTTTTTTAATTCGAAAATTTCTAATTGCATTTTAGAGACTTGATTTTCTAAATCAATAGCTTTTCGTAATTTTTCATAATCAGGTTCCTGATTGATAATTTTACCTAATGCTTCTATTCCTAGTTTAATTTGTTCCCCATAGTAGTGATAGCTCTTTTCCTCTTTCAAAAAGGGCAAATCTGGTGCGATAAGTGGAATTTTTTTATGATAAGAAAAAAAAGGGTAGGATGCATAGGTATTATCGCATGGAGCTGTTGGAGTTATAATAGCATCAAACTTGAATAAATCATCCAAAGTCATACCCATTGTACCTTTCTGAGAGGTACAAGTGTGAAAAGGATGACCCCAATTGGTAATTAAATCATAATATGGTTCAGAACCATGAGGTAATAGAGCAGCTAATAAATATGAGACAGCTTCTATACAAACAGGAACACAATCAAAACAATAAAGGTATTCTGTAGGGAAAGAGAAGTGATGTCCTATTATTGGTGAACCTTCTCTTGCTTTTTGAATATATTCTTCCATTACTGATTTTAAAAGTTTTAATCCAATTCTCAATGAAGGAATTCCATGATCTGGGAGTATTCCTTCAATTAACCCATAAGTTGACTTAACTGATTCATATAACATTTTATACGGAATAATTCTATTTTCCAATTCTGCTTTGTCTACCAAATTTTTTCTCCCAAGTTTTATTTATCATTCTATTGATTTTTAAGATAATGTTTGAGTAAACATACTAATTTTTTCTTTAAATGATTTAAGAGAAGTCATTCTAGCATCTCCGGCATCAAATTCAATCAATAACATTGGTATTCCTACCTCCTCTTTTAATGCTTCTCTTAAAAGCTGAGGAACTGAACCGAATTGTTTACATGCTATACTCTGTGTATAAATAAAGCAATCTGCAGAAAAATCTTTTGCAAAATTTATGCAATATTCAATGAAAGGACCAAAAAACTCTGTAGATTGCCTAACCATAGGTAATCCCATAGATTTTCTACTCATACCATAAAACATTGCATTCAAATCAGATTTAGTATTTATGGGATCATAAAAATTATAGTTAAAGATATCAAATAAAACGCTTAACCCCAATTCTCTATCTAACCACTCCATTAAATCAATTGAAAAGAAAGTTATCATATATGGCCAGATGGATCGAATTTTTTCCTCTCCACCATGGTGCTCTCTAGTCTTATATCTTTTTTTTATTATTTCTAGCATTTGTTTATAATAAGAAAGATTTTCAGGAGTGCCCGATATAAAAATACTCAATCCCGCCGAAATTGCATTATAAAGGTTGGATATCGGACTTGGAGTAGTTTTGATTAATTCAAAAATTTCCAACTTTAATTTATTAACTTGATTTTCTAACTCAATTGCTTTTTTTAATTTATTAAAATCTGGTTCTTGCCCTATAACCTTACCTAGTTTTATTAATCCCTCTTTAAGCTGATTTGCATAGTATTCATAACTTTTTTCTTCACGTAAAAAAGGCATATCAAGTAATACAAGGGGTATCTCTTTTTCATGCTTAAAAAAGGGATAAGAAGCTATTGTGCAGTCGCAAGGTGCTGCAGGGGTAATTAATGAATCGAACTTAAATAAATTATCTAAAGTCATTCCCATTGTACCTTTTTGAGAGGTGCAGGTATGAAAAGGATGTCCATAATTATGCATAAGATCATAGTATTTCTCAGAACCTCCTTCTAAAAAGGCAGCAAGGAAATATGAAGTTCCTTCCACACATACAGGAACGCAATCAAAACATTGAAGAAATTCAGCAGGAAATGAAAAATGATATCCTACTACAGGAAGTCCATCCTCTGCTTTTTTTACAGAAGATTGTAGAATTAACTCAAGTTTTTCCAAACCAATTCTCATTGATGGAACCCCATTCTCAGGTAATATTCGTTCTACTAATTCTTTAATAGCTGATGTAGCACTTAATAACATTCTATAGGGAATAATTCGATTTTGATTTACGTTTTTAATATACAATTGAAATTCACTCCTTTTAAATTCCTAAATCATTTCAAAAAATGCTTCTATTCGGGTTTGTAAACGAGTTGTATCTGCCTGATAAAATTCTCTATCAATATTTAAAACAGGAATTTCCAAATCTTTTAATTCATGAGAAAAGAGCATATTGTCACAACCATGAAGATCACAGTTGTTAATTCTCTGTAATAGCACTCCATCAATTTTAGCTCGTTTAATCTCTTCTTTCATGAAATCTAATCTTCTTTCATGGTCATCCATCATTCTAGGACATGATAATCTATAATACAATCTTCGAGTAATATTTTCTAAAGGAGTTTCACTACTTTTTAGCTCAACGTCATCCATAAAATTACGAGTCCCAAAGCATAAAAAGTCTGAAGCTATAAAAGCTCCTGAATTTTCTATTAATTCTGTAAATTCAATATTGTCCACTACACTACCTACTAAAAGTATTCGTTTTTTATTATCAATATTAATATCTTCACGTTTGGTAAGCGAACTCTTAAGCCTTTTTAATTCTTCATTAGCAGCATCTTTAGGAATTGACGAATTTGCCATATTTATTTGTAATGCT
>JABXKB010000397.1 GCA_013375485.1 Promethearchaeota archaeon
TATTTAGGAATAATTTTGAAGAGCATCTCTTGAGTTAAAGAATATTCTGATTCAAATCCAATATTATTTATTACTTTTGAAGATAACGCTCGATATCCATTGGTAGGATCTGATATTTTTTTTCGAAGTAGAAGAAAATAAAAAGCAGTCATTAATTTTGAACAAAATTTTCTTAAAGCATTCATATTATAATAAGATGTAAAGCGGTTTCCAATCACAAATTCAATACTATCTTTAAAAATTGGTTCTATAAATTTGCTAATATATTTCGGATCATGTTGTCCATCACCATCCAATATGACAACAACATCACAATTTATTTTTTTACAAAAATTTAATCCAGTTTTTGTAGCGGCACCATTACCTCTATTTTTGGGGTGTCTAATAATATTTATATCATATTGACTAGCAATTTCATATGTTTTATCAACAGAACCGTCATCTACTACAATTATCTCCATTTTATTAGAGATATTTTTCGGTATTTGTGCTAGAGTTTCCCCAATATTCGATTCTTCATTATATGCCGGAATTACCACAGTAACTCTTAGATTAGGAAAAAGATAACTCTGATAATGTCCCTTTCTATTTGTTTTTAGAGAATCATAACTTGATTTCTGGGAGGGTACCAACGTTTTCAAAGCAAATTACCTAGTATATAGTAAAAATAGTTTCTATATTTGGGGGGTTATTTAAAAGAATACAAATTTGTGATATTTTTAAAAATATAACTTAATATAAAAAATAAATCTATTTCAAAGATTTAAAATTTTAGTTATTAACTTATAAGTATGCTTATTTTTAATAAAATATCTTAAATAAATTAATAAATTTATTATTTTTTTTTTTGATAAATTATGGTTTCTATTCTTTATTCATCGAAATTTTGAATAAATAAATAAAAAAGATAATTAATAATTTCACAATATATTTTGTTATTTATGGGTAAAGATAACATAAGAATTTGCTATGTGAATCCTGGTATCAACATTAGACGCCCTATCTCATTTATAATGAATCTATTAAAGAAAAAAGGATATAAAATATCTATCCTAACACCAAGAGAGAAATCATCAATAAGGAGAGAAAATACAAGGCATTATGATAATTTTAGAGGAATAGAGTTATTAACTTACCCTATATGGACAAAATCTTCAGGTTACATTTGGCCTATTCCCACTAATTTGGATTTTTTTAGAAAAGGATGGAAGATATTAAAAGAAAATGATATTATTCATGTATGGGTTCCTTTTTATCCTAATACATTTATAATTTGTTTATTAAAACTTTTATTTTTTAGAAGAAAAAAGTTAATTCTTACAATGGATACTTTTCCGGCCTACTCCTTTAAAGTATCATCATTGTTAGATGTGTTATTTAGATTATTTTTTAAAACCATAGGAAAACTTGCTTTTATTGCCTCTAATTATATTTTAATTTATGGAGATTCATTTATTAAATATGCCAAAAAAGTTGGAGTTCCTAAGAGAAAGATTAGAGTTTCTCCTACTGGGATCAATTATAATCCAAAATTATTAGATGAAAATATTAGACATCTTCTTAATATAGGAAATAGTGAAAAGATTGTTTTATTTGTTGGTCTTCTTAATAAAAGAAAGGGTATTGATTTAATTATAAAAACAGCAAATCTATTAAGAGATGAAAATATTAAGTTTGTGTTAGTAGGAGATGGATCAGAAAGAGAGAAATTTGTTAAATTAATCTCAAATTTAGGATTATCTGAAAATGTTAAATTTTTAGGTAATCGTCTTGATGTTCATAATTTTTATAACCAAGCGGATATATTTTTCTTTCCAAGTAGAGGGGAAGGTTTACCTGGTGTTTTAATGGAAGCAATGATTTATCAGGTACCTATTATTTCAAATAATATTCCTGGTGTAAGAGATTTAATAAAACATATGGAAAACGGAATTTTATGTGAAACAGAAGATATAACCTGCTATAAAGAAGCTATAAAAAGGCTTCTAAGAGATGAAAAATTAAGAAATGAATTTAAAGAGAATGGAATAAATACGATAAAATCTAAATTTTTGTGGAAAAACAATTTACTAAAGTTTGAATCCATCTATAAAAAGTCAGTTTTAAGTTAGGTTTTCTAATTTTCAGAATCATCCATTCAATTCAAGCTCTAAATTTTCAATGGCAAATCAATATTGATGATGGACTGTAATTAAAATTTGATTGGTTATAAAATTCTTTGAGAAAAGAAAAAAAAATTCAATTTCTAGTGGTTTTTATTTTAAAATTTATACTAATGATATTTTTTATCTTCTAGTGAATTTCTTAGTAAAATTTAAACTTTTAAGCATAATTTTATCAAAGAATCTATTTTCATCTAAAAGAGATTGAAAATAGTCAATATCAGAAGAGGTAACTGTTTTTAACAGTGAATTCATTGAGATAAAGAGTATAAGAAATGTAAAAATTGATAAGAAATCAAAATTTTTAAAGAGTGAAAGCCCTAGAAGTAGAATAAAACCTTCGGTTGCAGCATTGAATATGAATTCCTTTAAGACTATTGTAATGAATAAAGGAATAAAAAATGATATATATTGAATTATAATTTTTTTGATGCTCAATTTAATTTGCCCAAATTTGTATGTAGCATAAATTTGAATAATCATTGAAAGAATGTTTCCTATTATCAATCCATAGATGATTGCTCCTTCTACTCCAAAAAAGAAAAGGCCGATAAAAAATAGAGGAATGCTAAAAGAGGTATAAATTATTCTTAAAA
Source organism: Promethearchaeota archaeon (assembly GCA_013375485.1). Taxonomy (GTDB): domain Archaea; phylum Asgardarchaeota; class Lokiarchaeia; order Sigyniarchaeales; family SOKP01; genus Loki-b32. The sequence goes on from JABXKB010000397.1 coordinate 2,759, forward strand.
ATAGGGTTAATTTTACTTTGTGTTGAGCATTTAAATGACTTTGTACAAATGTCGCTAGAATTTTAAATATAGAAGCTAGAACAATTAAACGAAGAAAATTTGAATATATTAAACGGTCTTCAAGAAATACAAAATCCAAAACAAATTCTACACTGAAAAACAGAATACCTGATATAATTAGCAATAGAAATAAGGTTACTTTATAAGTAATTCTATAAATCGTTTCTATTTGCTCATAGCTTTCTTTTGTGTTTAAAGATGTAAAAGAGGTTAATAATGGAAAATTAAAAGAGCTAATAGCATAATCATTTAATCTTTGATAATTTTGTGCGATACTATATCCTGTAACAACGTCAGAAGATATAATATAACCAATTCCTTGAACTTGAGATTGATTCCAAAGTCTTTCAATAAGATCATTGAAACCCATATAACCACCATATTTAAATGTTTTAGATATGTCTTCCTTAAATGAATCTGGTTTGCTTCCCGTTGAT